>CAZKDT010000057.1:0-10912 GCA_964551515.1 uncultured Desulfobacteraceae bacterium
GGTCAGCAAAAGCTTTTAAGGGGCCGGGTCCTGGTGGTGGGTGCCGGAGGATTGAGCAGTCCTGCTTTGTTCTACCTGGCCTGCGCCGGTGTAGGGACTATCGGTATTATGGATGGGGATCGAGTCGAACTGTCCAACTTGCAACGCCAGATTTTGCATACTTCGGAGGATCTGGGCGAGTTGAAGACCCATTCGGCTCAAAATAAATTGCATCTCCTGAACCCGGATGTTTGCATTGAACCATATAGTGAGCCGTTTACTGCAAAAAACGGCCCCGACTTGGTCAGCCGGTTTGATTTTGTAATCGAGGCCACGGATAATTTCGAAGCCAAGTTTCTGGTCAACGACATATGTGTTCATGCCAAGGTTCCCTTTTGCCATGCCGGCATCTTAGGCATGTTCGGCCAGGTCATGACCATCGTGCCCGGCCAAGGGGCCTGTTACCGCTGTGTGTTCGGCAACATTCCCGAACCGGATCAGGTATCCTCCACCGACCAAGTCGGGGTTTTGGGGGTGGTGCCTGGCGTACTGGGGAGCATACAGGCCGCCGAAGCCGTCAAATTCTTGACCGGCAGCGGAAAATTGCTGCTCGGTCGCCTGTTGACCTACGATGCCCTGGATTTAATATTTCGGGAAATCGAACTACCGCCGGCAGCTTGCGACGTATGCCGGGCAGCAAAACTCATTTAATAAAAAAGGAAAAAACCATGACCCAACATCCTTCGCTGATTATTTCGGATCGCACCTTTCATTCTCGCCTGCTGGTTGGAACCGGCAAGTTTGCCTCCACCCAGATCATGCAGCAGGCTCTTGCAGCCTCCGGTACTGAAATTGTCACGGTGGCTCTGCGGCGTGTGGATTTGAGCGATCCCCAGGACAACCTCATGGAAGCTGTTGATAGAAACCGCTACCTGTTTTTGCCCAACACCAGCGGCGCCAGGGATGCGGAGGAAGCTGTTCGTCTGGCACGGATTGCCCGGGCAGCGGGATGCGAGCCCTGGGTCAAGCTGGAAGTTACGCCCGATCCCCATTATTTGCTGCCCGATCCGGTGGAAACCCTGAAAGCGGCCGAAATTTTGGTTAAGGACGGATTCAAGGTACTTCCTTATATTAATGCGGACCCGGTCCTGGCCAAACGGCTGGAAGAAGTGGGGACGGTAACGGTGATGCCCCTGGGGGCCCCTATCGGAACCAATCGAGGTTTGAAAACACGGGACTCGATTCAGATTATTATTCAACAGGCACAAGTGCCGGTGGTGATAGATGCCGGCCTGGGAGCGCCTTCCCATGCCGCCGAAGCCATGGAGATGGGCGCTGATGCCGTTTTAATCAACACCGCCATTGCTACTGCCGGCGATCCGGTGGGCATGGCAGAAGCCTTCCGGCTGGGTGTTGAAGCCGGGTTTAAAGCATACATAGCAGGTCTGGGCCAACATTCTTGGAAAGCGGAAGCCAGTTCCCCCCTGACCGGATTTTTAAGGAGCAACCACGCATGAGTTTCTGGCAGAAAATCATTCAATATCGCTGGGATGGAATCGAAGCGGCGATTTCCCGCAAAACGGCCCAAGACGTTCGGCAGGCTTTGCAGGCGCCTAACCGAAATTTTGACGATCTGTTGGCACTACTCTCTCCGGCCGCAGCCGACTTTCTGGAAGAAATGGCTCTGGCAGCCCATGGGCTAACGGTTCAGCGCTTCGGCCGAACCATCCAAATGTTCGCTCCTGTTTATATATCCAGTGAATGTACCAATTCCTGTGTATACTGCGGGTTCAACCGCCACAATCAGATATCACGCGCCACCCTCAGCGTAGCGGAAGTGGAGAAGGAAGTGACATTTTTGCACCGACAGGGATTTCGTCACGTGCTTTTGCTGACCGGAGAGTCGCCACACCACGCGCCGGTGGAGTACCTGATCTGCATCGCTCGAAAATTGCGACCTCTTTTAGCGTCCATATCCATCGAAATCTATCCGCTGACAACAGATGACTACCGCCGTTTAATCGAAAGCGGCGTGGACGGATTGACCGTTTACCAGGAAACCTACCACTTAAAACAATATGCCGAAGTCCATCCAGCGGGTCCCAAACGCAATTACCGCTGGCGCCTGGAAACCCCGGATCGCGGTGGTCAGGCCGGATTCCGTCGTCTGAATATCGGCGTTTTATTAGGATTATCCGACTGGCGCGTGGACGGTGCCTTCGTGGGGTTACACGCCGCCTATCTGTCACGCCGCTACTGGCAAAGCCACGTGTCGCTCTCTTTTCCACGCCTGCGGCCTGCTGCCGGAGGATTTCAACCCAAATTTCCCGTAAACGACGTTCATATGGTTCAGCTCATGTGTGCCCTGAGACTCTGGTTGCCCGATGCAGGCCTGGTCCTGTCCACGCGCGAACCCGCCGGCCTGCGCGAAAATCTTCTGCCCTTGGGAATTACCCAAATGAGTGCGGGGAGCAAAACCGCACCGGGCGGTTATGTGGCCAAAGAAAACGTCGAGGGCCAGTTCGAGATTAGCGATCTTCGCAGCCCACAAGAAGTCGTCCGCATGATCGCCGCCCACGGCTACGAGCCGGTCTGGAAGGATTGGGATGTGAGTTTTTTGAACGCGGAACAGCTTTGATTGGGAGCGCTTTCTTCTGGTTGCAGGAACAGGCGGTTTGTTTACAATAATCCGGAAAATCGACCGTATGCAAAAGGAGCCATTTATGTCGATTCATATCACACTCAACGGTAAACCCCACTCGGTTGAATACTGCATGGATATCTTATCGTTGCTGGAAAGATTGAAGGTACCTCCAGCCAGTGTTGTGGTGGAGCGCAATCAAAATATTTTACACCGGGACATGTTTGATCGCATTGTTTTAAAAGACGGTGATGAACTGGAACTGATTCGATTTGTAGGTGGCGGATGAATCGCAAAGAACGTTTGGTAAAATTAAAGGCCATCGATATTTATCCGGTCACCTGCCAAAAACTTTCGGAAGGCCGAACCAACCTGGAAGTGTTGGCGGCGGTCCTGGCGGGCGGCGCTAAAATCATTCAGCTCAGGGAAAAGCATTGGAACAAGAAGGATCTCTATGAACTGGCCATTGAATTTCGCAAACGCATTCGCAACCACGATGCGCTTTTGATTATTAACGATCATGTGGATGTGGCCCTGGCTGCAGGAGCCGACGGGGTCCATCTGGGTCAGGAAGATCTACCCATCGTTGCGGCACGAAAAATAGCCCCGGAACTGATTATCGGCGCTTCCAGCCACAATCTCATGGAGGCCCTTAAGGCCGAGCAAGAGGGCGCCGATTATGTGAACATCGGTCCCATTTTCCCCACCAAGACCAAACCAGATACAGGCCGTTTTCTGGGCCCTGGAGCCATCAGTGAAATCGGGTCTCAACTCACCGTACCTGTTACCACCATGGGCGGTATCAATCCGGACAATATCTGCCGGGTTCTGGAAGCGGGTGCGCGCCGCGTGGCTATGATCACCGGCATAACGCGTGCTGCGGATATCACGGCAAGGGTGCGCCAGCTCCGTAAAACCATCACGGGCACCGCTCATCCCTTGTAATCCCGATGTAGGTCTTCTTGTCACCTCTTCTCTTACCGATATTCAGGAAAACTCTTACCTCGGGATCCTGCTTTATCCACGAGCCCAGGCACAAGCCCTCTGGATACTTCTGAAACACGAGTTTGTTCCACCCGTTTCCAGGCATCTCCATCTTGTAAAAATCACAAGCCTTTTCCGGACATTCCGTGGTTATGTATGTTCTATGCTCACATTTTTTACATTTTGCCCATTTTCCGGAACACGGTTTTGGACCTTCATCTTCTGCTCCGGAATAAACGGGGATATCATACCAAGAGGCGTCTTCAGGTGCAAAGGACTTCTATTTGGGTGCACGAACAGAAGTCGATCCTCCGACCTCCGGTCCGGCCTGTGCATCTGTCATCGTCCGGCTGCCTTCAAAGTGGAAATAGTCTGCATTGATGTGACCCCATCCACACTTCAACAAATCTTTGATGACGATTGCAGCCTGTTTTCCGGCAAACTTGCGGACATCCCAGACCACTTCCCACAGGGTGTAAATCAAGACTGTTGTTCGCTAAGATTGTGATGGCTATTTGGTTTCGGAGCCACGGTTTGTCAATATGCAAAGATAAGCGTTTACCAACGGTCTTAATTTAGACCCCATACAGCGGACTTTGAACGGGGAACGTGCTTGCAAGCCCTTTCACTACCCCGATTACGCATTGAAAAATCAATTAATATATAGTAAGTTGCACATATGAATGAAAAAATTTCCCATAATCGCTCTGATGAAACCATTGAAGCCACTCATGAAAATATCCGCTATCTGCTGGATGCCCTTTTAGATTCAGACATAGGTACGGCATCACTTACTCATATTGATGAAATTCTCTCAAACGAAATTACCATCTTTAAAGATCGAGTTTGTATAGATGTACAAATAAAGCCGCCGGACATTTGTTTTAAGGATGCATGGAAACGTAAAAAAAATATGAACTATAATAACCAAGCGTTCCACATTGTTTGTATGGAGGATTTAATAGCTTCAAAAAAAGCAGCAGGCAGAAGTGTGGACCTTGAGGATATCCGGTTGTTAGAACTCCCGGATTACAATAACAATATAAAACATATCGCTTTCAGTCGGATTCGCAAAGCCGCTGTGATCATGAAATTCAGCATTGATGCATCAAATATGCGCCTGCCTCGTGAAATGCGGGGCCTATTTCTCTGGGGTGCTTAAAAACCGAGAGAAGGGCTTTCTTGTTGAAACGGCAAGTTAACAATTATGAGGGTAACTACTCAATAAGTTCCGAGTTGCTAATTTTAGTTTGATTCTCAGTTGTTAAATGGTCATTCACCACGAAGTGCACGAAGAAACACGAAGTCATTGTTTTTTATTGCATTTCTTCGTGGCCTTCGTGATCTTCGTGGTAAGACAATCATAATACGGTGTTTGCACGCAGTCATGAAACACAGCCCATCTCCGGACTTTTTGAGAACTTACTTATGAGGAAACAGTAAAGGACCTGATGCATGGTAAGCTTTATATTCCTTAAGTTTTTGTGCATTGTAAACTTATTTTTTCATAAACCCTAAGGAGTAAATATGCCCGAGATCATAGATAATCCGGAAGAATACTTCAGTCAGTTTCTGCCGAAAAGAGATCAACTTTTGTTAGAACTGGAGGAAGAAGCCCGGCGAGAAGAAATTCCGATTGTCGGACCAATTGTCGGTGAACTGCTGCATATTCTGGCAAGGGTGACTCAGGCCCGGCGAATACTGGAACTCGGTACGGCTACCGGCTATTCAACTATTTTTCTTGCCATGGCTTTCACGTCCACCCGGGGAAGACTGGTGACGATCGATAAAGACCCGAATATGGCAGCCAGAGCTAAAATTAATTTCCACAGAGCCGGACTGGATCAGCAGATTGATATGGTTGTCGGTGATTCTCAGGAAAGACTATCCAAAATGGATAAGTCTTTTGACTTGGTTTTCCTGGATATTGATAAAGAGTATTATGTTTCAGTTCTGCCGCACTGTCGCCGATTGCTGAAAAAAGGCGGGTTGCTGATTGCAGATAACGTAGGATTCAAAGATGCGGATCCTTTTAACCGTTTGATTTCAAAATCTTCGGAATGGAGGTCGGTTAACCTTTTTGCATATCTTCCACTCCACTCACCGGAAAAAGACGGGCTGTGTTTGGCATCACGACTCTAAAATTGTTTGCAAATTAACTTGAATAAAAATATGTGCCAAGTAAAGAGAAAGATTAAGGAAGGAGGGTATATAATGCTTTTGGGGTTTAATGGAAGTTCAAAACCTGATAGTAATCTCGAAGAATAATTGATATGATGTTAAAAGAATCTGAAAAGGATTATCGAATATATGATCTGGCAAAAATGAATATCAAACCTTGTGTGGGATGTGCCAAGTGTGCCAAGAACAATCGTTGTGTTATGGAAGACGATATGTTTTCCTTACCCTCAGGCCATGGGAAAGGCAGCGGTTTCGGTAGTTGTAGGATGTAACGAAGCAGAAATTGTGTCCGATGAAATCAGCTATCATCTAAATAGTTATTTTAATTTTGAAATAGTGGATAAACTCTTCTACAATACGATGCCCCCCCTTGTTTTATATGTGGATTTGGAACAACCTGTCAATATGGTGGTCCCGCACGTTGGATGTCTCCCGAGGAATTTAACAATTTTAATAAGGTTACACCGGAGATGTTTCAAAAATTTGAGACAGATAATAAGATGGCACAGAGGGTAAAGGAAGTAGGCAGACGATTAGGAAGTATATAACTTTTCTTGATTTGTAGCATACCGGTAATGATAGTGGATGTTTGTACAGAAAGTGCTTGGCGTTTAATATTCATTTTTCATACGTGTATTTAATCATAGGTGACAGAACACATAAAACCGCACGATTCATTTTTGCTAAATATTCTAAAGTGTTTCCATTAATACCCGTCAATAACTACCAGAGAGTTAAACGGATCGTAAAGCATCACGGCTTTGGCATGACTCATATGCATGGATGCTTGAGGAAGACGGCAGAACTGTGTAAATTCAGGAGCGTTGTATGCAAATTGTGACGACACATAAGAATACGGATTTTGACGCGCTGGCTTCCACCATAGCTGCAACAATTTTGTATCCGGAAGCAATCCCTGTCCTTCCGAACAATGTAAATCCAAATGTTAAAGCTTTTTTGTCCATTCACAAAGATATCTTTAACATATCTTCTTTTGACGATATTCTTCTTGACCAGGTTAACCGTCTAATTGTTGTGGATATAAACAGTTGGGCAAGGCTCGGAAGAATCCGCAGGCTGAAGAATAAGAAAAATTTAGAGATTATCCTGTGGGATCATCATTCCAACATTGGCGACATAAACCCCATATGGAAATGCCAGGAGCCCATGGGCGCAAACATTACCCTTATGATTCGACAGTTAAAGCTGGAAAAGAAAATGATAACCCCCATACAGGCCACTCTTTTTCTGGCAGGCTTGTATGAAGATACCGGCAGCCTTATGTTTCCTTCAACAACCGCCGAAGATGCTTATGCCGCGGGTTACCTTCTTGAACGTAAGGCCGACCTAAACATCGTTCGCTCGTTTTTACGCCCGGCCTATGGCGAAAAACAAAAAGATGTTCTCTTTAGGATGTTGCAATCGGCAAAAAGAGATCGGGTAAACGGATACAGTGTCAGTTTTAACAAACTTGATTTAAAAGACTATGTGGACAGTCTTGCTGTTGTGGTTCATATGTACAGAGAAATTCTGAATATAGATGCTGCCATTGGTATATTTGTGGATAAGGAACGAAACAAGTGTATGGTCATCGGTCGAAGTAATGTTAATGGACTGGATATGGGCAGAATCATGCGGAGCATGGGCGGCGGTGGACATCCGGCTGCCGGATCCGCTATACTTAAGTCAGTAAACCCGGATGCTGTAGAAAATACGATTCGGTCACTGATCCAGGGAAATGGTCAGGTGTCCGTACAGATCGGTGATCTCATGTCTTTCCCTGTTTTTACCGTGCCGCCGGATACGCCCATGAAAACGGTGGCTTCGATTTTAAGAAAAAAGGGGTATACCGGTCTCCCGGTCGTAGAAAATGACAAACTTGTGGGCATGATTTCAAGAAGGGATTTCAAGAAAGTCAAAAAAGAATCCCAGCTAAAGGCTCCGGTGAAAGCGTTTATGATCACCAAGGTAAAGACAATTGCGCCCGGCAAGAGCCCGACTCAGGCCGCCCGCCTTATGATCAAATACGACATTGGCCGGCTCCCCGTTGTGGAAGATGATCATATTATTGGAATCTTGACACGATCGGATACCATGCTCTATTTTTATGATCTTCAACCGGACTAAGGACTCACGAAAAAAAAATAATACCGCCTATCCCCCGTCAAGACCGTGATGCTCTGATTTAGTGTGCCATGAGGCGGGATCAGACAGGTATTCTTCGGTATCTTTCAGAGAAACATAGTGTTCATTTTCAATACTGGCAAGAAGATCAAAAAAGGCCTTCTTTTTGGGATCGGTTACCTCATCTCTGAGTTTGGCATAGTATGAAGCCCCTTTGGCTTCGAAATCAATAGCTGTGCGGACAGCTTCCAGGTCAGCGTCATCGCTTTCTGTATTTTGATCCACCTTCTCCAGGACGTCTTTCAGTACATCCTTGATGACCGTCTGTTTCACTTTCAAGGGAACGGTTTCAGGCCATTTGTCCCCTGCTTTCCACTTTTCATGAAGCTCTTTAAGCCTTTGGTAATGTTCAAGCTCTTCGTCTGCGATCTGCTGGAACATGGCCTTGCCAACAGGGTTTTTGGTCCTTTCGGCGTTTTTGAGGTAAAACTCACGCTCCTTCATTTCATTATCCAGGGCCACATCTAATGCATTGAGGCGTTCCTTTTCGTCCATAAGTTTTTCCCCCTTTTTGTAGTTAGTGCCTGAACGAAAACTGTCTTTTTCGCCAATATCTGTGTCAGGCTCAAATTTTAATCCTCGAAATAGCGCGCTATGCCTGCCTGCCCCGTAGGTCCGGCAGATCGTATTGGGGCGGTTGAAAACTTGCTCGGGCCTTGCCGTAAACCAAAATCTACCATTTCTGAATGGACACTAGTTAGATCTATTGAACATTGAGAATTGTGATTCCGCTCCTGTGGTATAATAAAATGTGGACGTCAATGACGATAACTTTTTTAAAGCATTATCATGAGTAAAAGTCAATCTTCCGGTTTTGATGTTCGGGGAAAACACATTTGATTTTGAACCAGCGAAGCGACGGCGTGTTTTCTCTGTATTGGGCGTTACATGGTTTTGTCCTGACGAATTTAATATTGTGGTTTGATTTGCTAAGATTTTTTTGATAACATACCCAATATATGTTTACCCTGCGGGGCTTATAAAGAGAGGATGCTATGAAAGATAATAAATGCATTGGCTGTATCGCACGCCAGAGAATGAAACCGATTGTTCCTGTGAAAAGAAAAGCAGCTTCTGATGTCCATATCCCAAAACCTTTCAGATTTATCACCGATTTTGTCACCGGAGAAAAGATTCCCGATGTCGGTGCAGAGGCCAACCGCCAGACCATTGAGAGGCTTCTGCTGACAGAGAAGGGGTACACAAAAAAAGATATTGAAGTCGATGCCCCCCTTGAAGTGACCATCGGCAATGAACCCTATCGCTCATCGGTGGACCTGGTTATTTCTGTGGACGGCACGAGATATATGGTGATTAAATGTGCACCGGGCTCCCTGGGATCGAGGGAAAGGGAGATTGTCTCTGCCGCCAGGCTCTTGGATGAATACCAAATTCCCGTTTCTGTGGTGTCGGACGGTAAAACCGCGGTGGTGCTCGATAGCGTATCCGGTAAAAAAATTGGAGAAGGCCTTGATGCGATTCCGTCGAAAAAGGCGTTGCAAGAAACGGCAAACTCACTTGAATTACAGCCACTTCCTGAAAAACGGCTGGATCGTGAAAAGTTGATTTTCCGTTCTTATGACAGTATGAACGTGAATGTAGGGCGGAATGTATCTCCCAATCAATAAAGGCAGCATCAAGAAATTAGCAATTAACCTTAACAAAAGGAGGGTTCCAATGTCAGAACAAAAGATACCCAGCAGGCATTATCACCAACTATCCGGGCTTTTCCCCGAGGTTATGTCCGCTCTGGAGAACCTTGGTTTAACCATCCGACGTGAAGGTCCTATAGATGAGAAGACAATTGATCTGATTCAGCTTGCGGCTGCTGCAGCAATCCAATCAGAAGGTTCGGTTCATTCTCATACTCGTAGAGCGCTTCAGGCAGGTGTCACAAAAGAAGAAATTTATCATACCCTTATACTCCTTATTTCGATTCTTGGATTCCCCAGGGTCTCAGCTGCAATCTCCTGGAGCCGGGATGTCATAGACAAAGAAGATAGAAAATAGGCGTGTTGGGAATAGGAAGGCCAAGAATTTTAGCGTGACCTTAGAACTTGAAAGCTTTAAATTGCTATATGAATCTTTGAAGCATCTGGATGAAGGATTCCGTCATTTACCTGAATTTACGTCAAAAGTTGACTTAGAAAGGATTCAGCGGGTATTAGGAGATGTTGCGGAGCGCATGCGAGATAACTACCCATACCCACATCCCCTGTATGCCGGGCAGATGCTCAAACCGCCACACCCGGTTGCACGCTTGGCATACGCCCTGTCCATGTGGATCAACCCGAACAATCATGCGTTGGACGGGGGACGCGCCAGTTCTGCGATGGAAAAAGAGGCCGTCGCTCAAATAGCTCATATGTATGGATGGGAAAACCATCTCGGGCATCTTTGCGGAGGGGGAACCATGGCAAATATGGAGGCTCTTTGGGTTGCCGGCCGCCTCCAACCGGACCGGAAAATTGTTGCATCCAGCCAAGCGCACTATACACACCGTCGTATTTCTGATGTTCTGCAACTTAATTTCGAATCCGTTCCCGTTGACACTCGTGCAAAGATAGACCTTAACACATTGGAAAAAATCCTCCGTCAGGAAGACATCGGCACTGTGGTGGCAACCCTTGGGACGACCGCATGTGGTTCGGTCGATCCTCTACATGAACTCCTTGAACTCCAACAACATTATAGGTTCCGCGTGCATGTTGCTGCTGCCTATGGGGGCTATTTCGCACTGGCTGACAATCTTGATTCGGATGTCCAAGCCTCTTTCGATCGTTTGAATAAGGTGGATTCTATCGTTGTGGATCCCCACAAGCATGGATTACAACCGTACGGATGCGGCTGTGTATTGTTTCGCGACCCCTCCGTCGGTACCATCTACACGTAACATGATTGAAAAACAGGTCTTTTTTTTGGACATTATCGGGCGTGGTGAAG
>CAZKDT010000058.1:0-7122 GCA_964551515.1 uncultured Desulfobacteraceae bacterium
AAACCAATATTTTTGACCCTGTTCGTCAACTGGTGCATCAAACCGTTTACCATGTACGGGATTGCCATCTTTTTTCTCGGCACGCTGTTTTACAATTTCATCGGTCCAGATGCCGTGGATTTGGTCAAGATGCCATTCGGTCTCGACCTTCCGGTGGGTGCGATCCACGGGGCCGGTACAGTGGTGATGGCAGGCGGCATCAAAATGTTGCAAGTGCCCCTCTGGCGCAGCTATCTGGCCGGTTGCATTCTTTTAGGGATTGCACCGTGTACCGCCATGGTCCTGGTGTGGGGTTTTCTTACAAAAGGAAACGATGGCCTGACACTGGTGATGGTGGCCATAAACTCTCTGACCATGCTCGTGCTTTATGGCGTTCTGGGCGGATTTTTGCTGGGTGTGGGACGGTTACCGGTACCCTGGCAGGCGTTGCTGCTGTCCATCGCCATCTACGTCGCCCTTCCACTGGTGGCCGGCTATCTTTCACGCAAATGGATCATCTCGGCAAAAGGTGAAACATGGTTTAAGGAAAAATTTCTCCACGTGTTGACCCCAGTAACCATCATCGCACTGCTGATTACGCTGGTGCTGCTGTTTAGTTTCAAAGGTGAAGTCATTATCGCCAACCCGCTGACGATTCTCTGGATCGCCATTCCATTGTTTATCCAGACCAACCTGATCTTCTGGCTCGGCTATGGTCTGGCCAAATTACTGAAGCTTAGTTATCGGGACGCAGCACCGGCAGCCATGATCGGCGCATCCAATCATTTCGAGGTGGCCATTGCCACGTCAACCATGTTATTCGGTCTTTCATCCGGGGCAGCTCTGGCCACAGTGGTCGGCGTATTGATCGAGGTGCCGGTGATGTTGATGCTGGTGAAAATCTGTTTGAAAACACCGCATTGGTTTTCAGCTGAGCCTGTGGGACGCTGAGAAAACAAATCAGGAATAATTTTTTGCTAACAAATTTTTAATAATCGGAAAATGATTATGTCCAAAGAAGTTTTGATAAAGGCCTCTGAAAAAGATTCCCCTGAAATGATGGTATAAAATAAAACAGAATATCATGAAACAGTTTGGCTGGATCTTCATAGTTTTTTTTCTTTCCGCTCATTTGGTTTATGCCGGAACATTGGAACCGCTCAAAAGCGATGACACTCCTTGGAAAGATTTGAGGATAGGACAGGCTTATCTTTCAATCGGCGGCACATACCGGCTTAGAAGCGAATTTCAAGATGAATACAACATCCAAGAATACGGGACAGGAGAAAATGAGGAATTTCTGCTTTCCCGCCTGCGCCTGGATCTTGATCTCAAGTTTCGGAATTTGAGAACCTTTGTTCAATTCCAGGACGCGCGTATTTTTTGGAGCCAATTTGACGATTCTGATTTTTCGAAAAACAACCCGTATCATGACAACATGGACATCCGACAGGCGTATTTAGATTATCATCTTGATAACGGCCTGGAATTCAAGCTGGGCCGACAGCAGATCGCCTTTGGGGATCGGCGTATATTCGGGCCCGGCAACTGGGGAAACACCGGCAGATACGTCTGGGATGCGGCCAAGGTCCGTTTTTCCAATTCCTGGGTCGACTCCCACACATTTTTTGGCCGGTATATCATCAGGGACCCGGATGCGTCCTGGGCCTTTTTACAAACCGTTTTTTCGTTTTAAGGGGGTATGACATGAAAACGTATGATCGTTTAAACCGGATTCTTATTCTGCTTGTCATTTTATCCTTTGTCATGGCGATACTGGCGTTTGCCCAAACGCCTTCGTCTGATCCTGACGAAAAGGCATACGAAGAAGCCAAACAGGACGCCATGGGCATCTGTCCGCCAATTTTCCTGCGGGATGAAAACGGAAACACCATCAATCCCGTTTCGAGGGTCAATGCCGATGTCCCCTACAGCCCGAAACAGACCTGCGGTAAATGTCATGACTATGACAAGATAACGCAAGGTTATCATTTCAACCAGGGCAAAGGGGAAAAGATGACAAAAAATTTTGCACAAACCTATCCCTGGTGCACGAGTCCCGGCCAATATGGAGGCCGGTGGTGAAGTCCGGGTCCGATTTTCCCGCAGTTAGCGCGGAAAAATAACGAATCCCCCATGGAAATAGATTTTACCTCTTTCATCTTTACCTACAAGTGCGGCGTTTGCCATCCGGGAGGCGGTGCTGCGGAATATGATCGAAATGGAAATCGGTATGACAGATTTGCTGCCGACCCCAAAAATGGAATAATTCCTGGTGGTGAAAACAATTTCGATGGAGATTACTTCAAGTCCAACTGGGCTGAAAGCGGTGTCGTTGAAGCGGACTGTTTGATCTGCCATTTAAAAGATTACAACAACCAAAAGAGAAAGGAACAGATTCAGTCCTTCAATTTCCGGTGGGCAGCCACCGTCGGTGCCGGTTTCGGCGAGGTTGAAGGGAGTGTTGGTCAGGGAGAAAAGCCGAAAGTCACTTATGATCTTTCCGTTTTTCAGAAGGACGGTAAGGTCGTCCTTCCGGTCATCAAAGAAGTTTTGAATGAAAATTGTCTTTTTTGCCACCGCGAAAGCGACTGGAAGAAACGTGGAAGTTCATATAACTACAGGACCGATGTTCATATTCGGGCCGGACTTCGATGCGTGGATTGCCATTTGACAGGCCGGAATGCTGAAGACCCCAGAATTCGAGGCAGAGAAGAACATCAAATCGGGAAGGGTGATGATCCCGGGAATTTTGTCCGGGATGATCTGGATAATACCATGCGCCGGTGTGAGGATTGTCACCTTAATGGTGTCCTAAATGCGCCGGTAATCAAACATCAGGACCTCCCACCAGAGCATCTAACCAAGATAGCGTGTCAGGCATGTCACATTCCATGGCGACAGGTTAAAGCAGCACTGGTACAGGATGCTTCGGTTTTTAACACGAGCCCGAGAATTAAACCACCGTCAAAGAGAATATGGTCTTTTTATGGACCAGACATAAGGCCATGGAATTACTATGGCGATTCACTGAGTTACCCGGAAGGTCTGCAGCCCTCTTTCCAATTCAGACCTGTACTCGGCTGGTATAAGGGCAAAATTAATCCGCTAAACCGGGTCTACACATTATGGGTTGGGATCAAAACTAAAGGAGAAAAAGGGGTTAGCCAGCCTTACATGAAAGATATCTTCATGATGTGGAATAAACACATGGCTGATCCCGATAATAATTTCCCGCAACTAAAGAAGATTCAAGACGACAATCTGGACGGTTTCCCGGAAGTCGATCGAACAGAAGAAATCAATGCTTTATTAGCAGCAGTCAGGTTAATGTTAAAGCAGAAAGAAGATACGCTTGAGGGAAAAGAGGTTGTGTTTGTTGATGGGGATCGGTTCACGGTCAACGGGTTCGAATGGGAATCAATTGCTAAAAAGCCGTACGAATACAGCCCCTATGGATCGGTATTTAAGTTCAACCACGATATAACACCCGCTAAAAACGCCCTTGGCGCCGGTGGTTGCAGGGATTGTCACGGATCGAATTCGGATTTCTTTTTTAAGGAGATTATGGCTAAGCCATTTGATGGCCAGGGAAAAACTCTAATTGAGAAAAATGCCACTCTTCTGGGCTATTCTTCTTTTGCATTAGGTTTTATGACCTTCCAGCATGAGACACTGAAACCATTAATGTTTTGGGGGTTCCTGGTCATTTTTGTTCTGCTGATCTTTCATTATGTTATTTTTGGACCCAAAAGATCCGAGCAGTCCGTGGATGACATTTTACTGCTTCGGTTTGGGACATGGGAACGGGTGATACATTATTGCCTGCTTGTTCTATTTCTTGTTCAGTCAATAACAGGGCTGCTGACCTTTTTTGCTATTCCTTTTTCCTCTGATACAATAGAATGGCTAAACACAATTCATCGGTATTGCGGCTATCTTTTCCTGCTTAACATCCTGCTGGTTTTCAGCATCTGGCTCAAAGACGTCATTTTTGCAAAATATGACTGGGAGTGGATTAAAAAGTTCGGCGGTTATTTCGGATACTGCGATCAGTTACCGTCTGCCCGCTTCAATGCGGGACAGAAGGTCTTTTTATGGGTTGCTTTGTTTTTTGCAATTATTCTGGGAGGTACCGGCCTTACTATAATTTATTCCGAAGACAGTAACCTTATTTTAATCGCCTATTGTCTCCATGGTGTTGTTGCCTTTATTTTTATCCTTGCTGTGATGGTACACATTTATCTGAGCACTTTGGCCAATCCTGGAACTCTAACGGGTATTTTTGAAGGTAAGGTTTCTCGATCCTGGGCAAAAAAACACCACCCTGTTTGGGAGGCAATTAATATAGAAAAAAAATAATTGGAGTGATAATACATACTGCAGCAAGAAGGCCATGGGATGAATGGAGAAAAATCTTGACTTCACATAATGACACATGTAAACAGGAAATTCAAAAATTTCGGCAGAAGCCGCTCATTTTTGGATTTATGAGTAATACCTTACGAGATTTGTATTAGCAAACCCCAAGACATAAGATTCTCCGCCGGATATTAGCGGGGATGCCATAAAAAATCGATAGAAAAGGCCACGAAGGTCTGAGCTCCCGGAATGTGGGAAGCGACCTCGTGGTTTTTTTTTGGGGGAGAGAGGGGACAAAGCACCTCAAAGTAGCCCTTTATGAATGAATATTTAGAGTGATTATCGAAAGGAGGAAGGGATGAGAAAATGGATATGCTACGGATTCTTATCATTGGTTGCGGTATTGGGGCATTCCTTTTGCGCCTTAGCCGAGGTAGAATCAAAGGATGTGCACCGTCTCGATGCTATCGTTGTTTCAGCCACGCGCACAGGAATTCCGATGTTCGATGCTCCCCAGAGCGTGACGGTCATCACCGGTGAGGAAATCATGGCGTCACCCTTTGAAAGGGTGGAAGACATCGTTCGCAGCGTGCCGGGTATGTACAATTTTCGACATTACAGTCTGCAGACCAACGGAATCGTCAGCCCATTAAAAATGCGCGGCGTTGGAAGCAACAGGATTCTCCTACTGGTGGACGGGGTTCCGCAAAACGATAACTTCAACAACGCCATCGCCTGGGTAGCCTGGGGGCACATTCCCAAAGAGACCATCGAGCGCATCGAAATCGTGCGGGGGCCGTCTTCAAGTCTCTATGGATCGGAAGGGCTGGGCGGTGTGATTCATATCATCACCAAGAAGCCGAAGATCCGGCGGCGGACTTCGATTCGGGGGGAGGCCGGCACCGCCGACACCTACGGCGTTTTCGGCTTCCACAGCCAGAAAATAGATGAGTTTGGTTTTATGGTTGCGGGGGGATATGAGGAAAGCGACGGATTTTACATGACCGAGCGACCGGAAAGTTACAACATCAAACGCGACCGCGAGGCAGGCAAGGTCTTGGGCAAGGCGACCTATGATCTGACACCAACGTCCGATCTTTCATTCACAGCCCTGTATTACGACCATGAAACCGGAAAAGGGAGAGAATTCTTTTACGACGAACTCACTCTCGATCAATATTGGATGAACTACTCCCGCAAAGGGGATGCCGTCGATCTGAAAGGGCTGGTCTATTTGAACCGTGCCGACAAAACCGCATTTCAGGATACAGCGAAGGACAACTACACCTCGCTCTTGCGCAAAGAAAAAATGCCAAGCACAACCTGGGGGGCGGACATTCAGGGAACCGTTCCGTTTCGATCTTGGGCCAAGCTAACCTTGGGCGCCGCATATAAGCAAGCCACCTGGGATTACGATGACGATTATGTAGCAAGTACCCGAGACGTCGGCGCCGAAGGCGAGCAACAGTTTATTTCACCTTTTGCCAACGTTGATTTTCGATTCTTGGATGAAAGTCTGATCGTCAATCTAGGAGTGCGGTACGACTGGATCGAAACCTCGGACGGGGCCAACCGGGACAGCCAAGCCAGCGCCGGAAAACCGGCCTATAACAATAAATACGACAGTGAAACAGAGGGGAGTATTTCACCCAAGCTGGGCATTGCCTGGCATCCGACCGATAAGACCACTATCCGGGCCTCCGGCGGAAAAGGGTTTCGCGCACCCAGCCTGTTCGAGTTATACAAGGTCCATGTTCGCGGGGGAGGCACCTATTATCGTGAGGCCAACCCGGACCTTGATCCCGAAGAAATCTGGTCCTATGACGTGGGAGCCGAGCACTTCCTGCTGAACAACCTCTGGGGCAGACTGACCTTCTACCAGTCCTTTGCCGAGGATTACATCGGCGACCGTCTGATCGGCACCAGTACATTTGCCAGCGGTACAAAAACCCGATACGAGTACAAGCTCGACAACATCAGCGATGTGGATATCTACGGAATCGAGGCGGAGTTGCAATGCTATCCCGTAAAAGATTTGACCCTCTTTGCTAATTACACCTACAATATCTCCACAATTGATAAAGACGAAAACAACCCTGATTTGGAAGGTAACTACCTGCCCAACGATCCCCGGCATAATGTCCATTTCGGGTTTCGGTATCAAAACCCGAAGCTCGTCACCGTCTCACTGGCTGCCAATTATTACGCCGACATCTATTATGACAATGAAAACACATTGGAAACAGAGGATTATTGGACCGTAGACGTGGCGATTTCTCGCAAGTTTTTCGACCACGCAACGCTCTACGTGAACGCAGAAAACATATTCAATGAAGAATACCCGATTTTCAAATCGCTTTCCAGGTCAGATACCATCGCTCCGGGGGCGATATATACATGCGGCGTGAAGTTTGAGTTTTGAGCAAAATGAGTAGCGAATAAGGCGGTTCGGGCTGCGACTGAGGTTTTTTCAGGGCCGCGCCCATTTCAAAAGATGTGCACAAATCACCAGCAAAGGAAAAAGAACGCATGGTTTAGGTAAGATATTGTTTTGCTGCACTGGCCATATGCGCCTTCATCTACCCGGCGGCCCGCGCGCGTCAGGGCTGGGGTGATCCAATCGGGCGAAGACTACGTGGTTGCTCGGGGTTTGATCCCCAACAGGATCGATGCATACAACCCGGAACATGTCGCAACGATCAGGGTTTTTGACCGAGATGGAAAGGAAATCCCAGTACGACGGATGAATGAAACACAGCGGGTGCTTTTCAAGGCAAAAAA
>CAZKDT010000058.1:7222-10891 GCA_964551515.1 uncultured Desulfobacteraceae bacterium
CTTGCATGTGCTGGACGCTTTTTTTCCCACACATTGCGCAAAATCACTACTTCGTCCTATCAATCCGGTGGATAAACCGGTCGGCATGAAGTTTGAAATCGTCCCTCTTGAAGATCCTTTCCGGGCGGCACTGGGGGCACATATCCCGATTATGCTCTTATTTGACGGAAAACCGTTGGCCGGCACATCGATATTCACTGCCAACGGACAGGAAGCGGAAACCGATGAAAACGGGATCACCCGCTTCCGCAAATCGGAAAATGAGCGGCAGCTGATTTACAGCCGGTATCGAATTGCCGTGGAAAATCGGGAGGATCTGAATTATCTGGTTTTCATCACATTTTTGACCATTGAGGCAAACCGATGAAACGCATGATTTATTGCATGTCCATTTTACTCCCCGTTTTGATGTATCAATCCATTGATTCCCAACCGGCTTCAGCTCACAGCACCGGTTACAGGGTGCTTGAAGGGGAAAAGTCTGTTACTGCCGAGTTTTTTTATTCGGACAATGAATTGATGCGGTATTCCGAGGCGCTTGTCTTTAGCCCCGGGGACAATAAAGTCGAATATCAGAACGGCAGAACCGATCAAATGGGAAGATTCGCTTTTTCCCCTCAGGCATTGGCAACATGGCGCATAGAAGTAAACGACGGCGTTGGCCATGCGGTACATACAACGTTAAAAGTCGAGTTGCAAGGAGCCGATGAACACGGATTAAAAATTACCCCGACGGACCGAAAAGCCCCATTCGGTGACTCCTCGGGTTTCAGCAGAATTGTCGTTGGTTTGAGTCTGATTCTGAACCTGTGTCTGGGGATGTATGTATGGAAACGCAGAGACGTTGCCCGACGGTCCCAGAACCCTGAACTTTGAATCTTAAAATCCTTTTTGGAAAATTCCCATGCACAAGGCAACCCGCTATTTACTGACAGCCGGTATCATTTTGGGTATTTGTATCCTTTTTACCTTATGCCGTTTGCCGCATACGTACGCCGGTGAAACGGCAAAGTTATATGTTGTCGGAATGGGGCCCTCGGGGCCGGATCTGACCGCACCGAGGGCTCTTTCCATCGTTGAAAAGGCGGATATCCTTCTTTGTTCACCGGGTATGCCGAAAAAATTCAAACTGTTCGGTGCATATATCGATCCCGGAAAAATCGCCTTCAATCCTTGGAAAGGAATCATGGGGAAGGAAGTTCGCAGGCTGAAGAAAACGGATTATGACGCCTGGCTGGCCAGTACCAAAACGCATAGAAAGAAGGTTCAGAAATTTGTTCGCGAAAAAATCAAGGACGGTAAAACCGTTGTTATGATGGATGGTGGCGATCCGTGCGTTTATGGCCCGTCGCTTCACTATCTGCTTGAAGGATTTGATCCGTCCCTGTTTGAAGTGGTTCCCGGAATGGGCGCTTTCAATGCCGCAGGAGCAGCCCTGAAACGGAGCTTTACGCCCGAAGATGTACGTTTTGTGCTTTTGACCTCGCCGCAATCCCTTTTCGGTGAAAACTGGGGAAAAAATGATGATATTTTAAAAGATTTATCAAAGTATGAAACGACCATGGTCTGGTATATGTCTCTTCGCTCAATCACTAAAGTCGTCGCAAAACTTAAAAAATACTATGCTTCAGACATGCCGATTGCCATCGTTTATTATGCCGGTTATCCTGACAAAGAAAAGGTTCTCAAAAGTTGCCTTGAAAACATTGTGCAAGATGTAGAAAAAATGGACGAGAAGTGGCTCGGGTTGTTCATTTTGGGTAAATGCGTGAAGTAAAATTTATACCAAACCGGTGGATTCTTCAAGTGATGAACAATGGAATTTAGAAAACAGCCTGAATAACTATCAGCTCAAAAGAGAAATCGGGCTTTTTTACGCCGTTGCCCTTGTAGTCGCCAACATGGTCGGCACCGGCATCTTAACCACCTTCGGTTTCATCATGGCAGAGTGTCAGGATCCGAAGGCGCTTCTTTTCTGCTGACTGGTGGGCGGCAACCTGATCTACGTCAATCTTGAGTCCATGGTTCCGGAGGCAGGCGGAGAATACGTGTTTCTCCGAGAAAGTTTCCTCCGGTGGGCGGGTTTCCTTTCCGTGTGCATTTCCCTAATCATGGGTCTTGTCCCGAACAGACAGGACAGAGATTTTTGATGAAGAGATTGTAGCGGTATCGATCAAAACGGCAGATTCATGAACTCTTAGCTCTTTCAGAAGCGGGTTGAAATCATACCACAAGTAGACGGTTTGCGTTGACGCATGGAGAATGTTGTCATGGCGTGGGAGGCGGCTTTCACGCCATAACGGCAATGCGGTCATTAAGATACAAATTGGGATCAGTGTCCGTGATCGTGTGGCGTTTCCTTATGACCAGGGTAATCGTGCTGTGCTCGTCTCAGGCATGTTCGTGCGTGTAGCTATGTTCATGCTCGTGGTCGTGCAAATCATGTCTATCTGGATGTTGAACAAAGAAAATGGCCCAACTGCCTGTTATTATTGATCTTTTGTCATCACTGTTGGCTTAAGATTTATAGATCTTAAAATTTTATATTTTCAACAGGTTATGCCGTTTCCCCAATTTTTTTTGTTCATTAACCGGATAGGCATGGTGTAAATGTTTATGCGTGTGTTTTCCTTCAATTTCGTATACCTCCTTTGAATTTGATTACAGTTATAATCAAAAATTTAAATATTATTCTCGTCACGCGTCGTCAGGTCGGTTTACCTATATTGTGACGTGGGCAAATGGCGAAAGTTGTACAACAACCCGTATGTCCATTGGCTGATCGCAGCCGTCCCAAGGATGTCCATCGCCAACTATAAGAAGGCCCAGTCATTACAAATGCCCTGGTAAAAAAGAGACAGCGTGGATTTGGCGCTGGATTTGGGGTCGCCCACACTAAGTATCTTAAAAATTGTTTAAAAAATTCTAAAAGTTACCTTTTTTATCCTTAAGCATGCTATTTTGGGAAAAAATAACAGGTTTAAGGATTTTATTTTGTTATTCTTTCTTAGTATCTTGCTGCCTGGTTTATTATAGTCAAGTAAAATTTTTAAATTGGAAAGCCATGTGGGATATTGCACAGCTTTCATAAAAACATTAAACTTATGTGAAAGTCACCTGTTTAGCTTCTTTCGCATTTTTTTCTGCGAAAAAACCACGAAATCAAGCCTATAGCAAATTCAAATCGATCCCTTTGAAATTTGTCAATATTTATTACGTTTTCATATGGTTAAATTGTATTCTAAAAATCTTAACCGGACAACAGTGAACTGTATTATTTTTTAAATTAACCTCGGTTTTAGTGAAACAGCGAAAAATATAAAAACGTAGTTTTTCAAAGAGCGAAATCAAAGCTTTAACAGTTCATGATACAATACTATTTTATTGTCAAGGTCACTTGACGAATAAGAACACTCCGGGTAAAAAACAGCTCTGATGCCGATCGGATTAAGACAAAGGCAAAGAAACCTGGCTCAGAGGACCAGTCTTTGTTTTATCTCCAGAGGGAATTTGTTTTTTGGAAGTTCAAAAATTACAAATAAATTCCAATGACTGAATTTCGAAATAACAAAAAAAAATAAAAAAATGGCGTTGGCCCTTGTTTGCAATTTGAGATTTAGTGCCCGAACGAAAACTAGGATTTTTCGTTAAGATCAAGCCTCCGGCCCC
>CAZKDT010000059.1:0-10800 GCA_964551515.1 uncultured Desulfobacteraceae bacterium
GGCCTCCGGCTCGTAAAGGCACGATCCTACGCCTCGGAGAGAAGCGGAGCCGGAGTCCCAAAGTACCAGGTTCTCAATGTGAAAATAAATTTGCGTGGTGAGAAAAATGCTTGATTTTTGAAGATAGTTTGTGGTTTTAAAGGAGGGTTACATTTGACAAATTGACCATTTTTAAAAACAATTAAAATCAAGGAGTTTTTTTATGGTGTTTACGGCGTTCCTTTATGCCTCTCTTATAATCTTCGCCATCGGCTTGGCTATCAAGATTTGGACCTGGTTTTCACGCTCAATCGGAACTTCAGCTAAACAGATCCCAACATCGGAAAGGGTGTCTGCTGCTGTTAAAGGGATTTTCAGAGTTGTTTTTAGTGCAAAGATTTTAACCCTTATCAAAGTTTTTATCCTTGATGTGGTGTTGCAAGTAAGGATTCTCAAAGAAGATTTTCTCCGCTGGGTCATGCACATGTTGATCTATGTGGGTTTTATGCTGCTTCTTCTCATGCATGCCCTCGAAAACTTCATTTCCGAACCCTTATTCACTGGTTACTATTCCACAATCAATCCCTTTATGTTTTTAAGAGATCTGTTCGGTCTCATGGTTATTGCGGGAATCGCTATTGCCATATTTCGACGGTTCATTCTAAAAGTTCCCCGTCTTAAAACAAACGCCATGGATCACTACGCCATTGTTATTTTAGCCGTAATAATGCTTTCGGGAGTTCTTTTGGAAGGTGCAAAAATAACTTCCTATACCGAGTATCAATACATGGTGGAAGATTATGCTAATCTTGAAGACGAAGATGAAATCAAAGCTCTTGAAAGCTATTGGGTTAAGAACTTCGGCACGGTCTCTCCCAACGTACAGGCGCCCTTTGATGAAGATGTTTTGTTGATGGGTCAGGACCTTCACGAGACCAGCTGTGTGGATTGTCATTCTTCTCCTCAATGGGCTTTTACCGGTTATGCCACGGCTAAAATCATCAAACCCGTGGCTTTGGCACTGGATCGGGCGGGGACGTCTACGATCTTGTGGTACATCCATTTCCTGGCTTGTTTTATCGGCCTGGCCTATCTTCCTTTCAGTAAAATGTTTCATATTTTTGCCACACCCGTAAGTTTGCTGGCCAATGCGGTCATGGAAAAGGATAAATCCGAGCCGGCAAATATTGCAACCCGGCAGGTCATGGAATTGGATGCCTGCACGCACTGTGGCACCTGCAGTCTGAGATGTTCCGCCGCCTCGGCCTTTGATGTCCTGGGCAATGAATATATTCTGCCGTCAGAAAAAATGACTTTTCTCAAGATTCTGGCCGCCGGGAAAAAACTGAGTTCCAGGGAACTGAGTGCCATACAGGAAGGGGTTTATCTTTGCACCAATTGTGATCGATGCACCGTGGTTTGTCCTGCAGGGATCAATCTAAAGGAATTGTGGTTCAACGTGAGGGAGGATCTGGTTCAAAGAGGATACCCTGAACCCCTGATGCTTTCTTCATTTTCTTTTTACCGTGGCCTTAATCGGGAAAATATATCTACCCAAGATTATGTGCGGCCCCTGGCTGATGCCAGTCGGGCGGTTGCCGGCAATTTTGATCAGGTAATGGATCCAGCTATGCCGATTTCTTTTAAGGACAGAGAAATCGTGGAATTAAATCAGCTGCCGAGCGCCGGCACTTTCTCATTCTGTTTCGGCTGCCAGACCTGTACGACCGTTTGCCCGGTGGTGGCCGAATATGAGAATCCGCGGCAAACCCTGGGTTTGCTGCCCCATCAGATCATGAACTGCCTGGGTTTGGGACTGGTAGAAATGGCTTCCGGACCCAGGATGCTTTGGGATTGCGTAACTTGTTATCAATGCCAGGAAAGCTGTCCCCAGAATGTAGAAATCACGGATATTTTCTTTCAGTTAAAAAACCTTGCTGTCAAGAATGTCAGCAAGGGTGTGGATGAAAGCTCCCGTGACTCAAAGACAGCTTAAAAAAACAGTTAATAAGGATATTCACATGAAATATGCATTATTTTTGGGGTGTAATATACCTGTCCGGGTCGATCAGTATGATGCGTCCGCCAGAGCCGTATTACAGCAGGTTGGGGTTCAACTGGTTGATATTCGAGAATTTAATTGCTGCGGATATCCCATGCGCAATGTGGACCAAAAAGCATTCCTCTTCTCTTCGGCCATAAATCTGGCACTGGCCGAAAAAGCGGGACTCGATATATTGGCTCTTTGCAAATGTTGCTTCGGAACTCTTAAGGAGGCCGAACATATCCTGAAGGAAGAAGGAACGCTGCAAAAAGAAGTCAAACAATTACTTGCTCAAAAAGGTCTTAAGTATAGCGGAAAAATACAGATTAAGCATTTCCTTTCGGTATTGTATCACGATGTGGGGTTGGACACCTTAAAGAGCAATATCACCCGGCAATACAAAGATTTTAAAATTGCCACTCATTATGGGTGCCATGCCTTGCGCCCCAGCAAGATCACCCGGTTCGACGACCCCGTTGCTCCATCTATATTTGATAAGCTTGTTGAGGTGACGGGCGCCAAAAGTGTGGATTGGGCCCGAAAGCTGGAGTGCTGCGGAGCTCCCGTACTGGGTTTCAATGACGACCTTTCCATGAATTTAACAAAGAAAAAAATCTCATCAGGCAAGAAAGCAGGCGCTGACTATTTGTGTTCCGCCTGTCCCTATTGTCATTTGCAATTTGATATAGTTCAAAAAATGATGGTCTCCCAAAATGGAAACGATCCGCTGGCTTCCGTTCTTTATCCGCAACTGCTCGGTTTGTGCATGGGCATTGACGAAAAGACTCTGGGAATCGGTATGAATCAACTCGATATCAGTGGAGTTACCTCTTTTTTAGAATCAGGAGAAGAGAATGCTGAATAAAAAAACAGGCGCCGTGATGGTCGTAGGCGGCGGAATTACCGGAATGCAGGCGGCTCTGGATCTGGCTGATTCCGGTTTTTATGTGTATCTGGTTGAAAAATCCAGCTCCATCGGCGGGATGATGTCTCAGCTGGATAAAACCTTTCCCACCAATGACTGTGCCATGTGAATTATCTCACCCAAACTGGTCGAGGTCGGCCGGCACATTAACATCGAGCTGCTTACCCTATCTGAAGTGAACCACATTTCCGGGGAGCAAGGAAATTTTGAGGTCTGTGTGACGCAGCATCCCCGTTACGTGGATATGGACAAGTGCATTGCCTGCGGTTTGTGCGCTGAAAAATGTCCTAAAAAAGTGCCGGATGCCTACGACGGCAACTTGAGCAAGCGCAAAGCCATCTATGTGCAATATGCCCAGGCGGTTCCGTTGAAATACGTGATTGATCCACAGCAGTGCATCTATTTCAAAAAAGGAAAATGCAAAGCCTGCGAAAAGTTTTGCCCCAGCCATGCCATAAAGTTCGATGACCAGGAAAAACAAATCACCCTGAATGTGGGAGCGGTGGTTCTGGCTCAGGGAAGCCGGGCCTTTGATCCGGCGGTCCACGACACCTTCGGGTACACCAAACACCCCAACATTGTCACCAGCCTGGAATTCGAGAGAATTCTATCGGCTTCCGGCCCCTACGGCGGGCATCTGGTTCGACCTTCGGATAAAAAAGAACCGGAAAAGATTGCCTGGCTGCAATGTATCGGATCCCGGGACGAACACCTGGGCGCCAAAGGATACTGTTCCGGAGTTTGCTGTACATACGCCATCAAGGAAGCCATGCTGGCCAAAGAACACAGCAGTCATGATCTGGACACGGCCATTTTTTATATCGATATCCGCACGTACGGAAAAGATTTTGAACGATATTATAACCGGGCAAAGGATGAAGGCGTCCGGTTTGTCAAATCCAAGATTACCCACGTTTCCCCGGTTGACGAAACCGGTAGGCATGTAATCCGCCATGTGGATGCTTCAGGCAAGCGAGTGGAAGAAGCATTCGACATCGTGGTGTTGTCCGTGGGCCTGATGGTCGGCAGGGAAGGGGCGGAGCTGGCGCAACGACTGGGGGTTGATCTGAACCATTACAATTTTGCCGAAACCGGCAGTTTTGAGCCGGTTGCCAGTTCAAAACCCGGGATTTATGTTTGCGGGGCTTTTCAGGCGCCCAAGGATATTCCGTCTTCGGTGATCGATTCCAGCGCGGCTGCAGGCGTGGTGGGAAGCAAACTGGCCCAGGCCCGATGGTCTCTTACAAAGACGGAATCCGTGCCCAAAGAGATTGATCTCAAGGGAAAGCCCTCTAGGGTGGGTGTGTTTGTGTGCCGCTGCGGAACCAACATAGCCGGTGTGGTGGATGTGCCGGCCGTTGTGGAATTTGCAAAAACTTTAGCCGGCGTGGTCTATGTGGAAGAAAATCTGTTCAGCTGCTCCCAGGACACCCAGGACAAAATGACCCAGGTTATTAAAGAGCATCAACTGAATCGGGTGGTTGTGGCTGCCTGCACCCCCAAAACCCATGAACCGCTTTTTCAGGAAACCTTGATTAATGCGGGCATTAATAAATATTTGTTTGAGATGGCCAATATCCGGAACCAGTGTTCATGGGTGCACAAGGATGATCCGGAAAAATCAACCCAAAAGGCAAAAGATCTGGTAAGAATGGCAGTGTCCAAAGCCGCGCTTTTGGAACCGTTGGCCGAATCCACCATGGCGGTCAATCATTCGGCGCTGGTTGTGGGAGGAGGGGTGGCCGGAATGACGGCGGCCAAAACCCTGTCAGAGCAGGGATATCATACGTTTTTAATTGAAAAGACAGATACCCTTGGGGGCCAGGCAAGACATATTCATGAAACCTGGCGGGGGGAAGATGTTCAAGGGTATTTGGCCGGGCTGATCCATTCGGTTCAGTCGGACCCGAACATCGATATTTTTCTAAATTCGCAGATCACCCAGGTAGAAGGTTTTATCGGGAATTTTAAAACCACCATTACAACCAACGGCCAAAGCAACACGCTTGAGCACGGGGTCACCCTTATTGCATCCGGCGCCGCCGAGTTAAAGCCTGATCAGTACTTATACGGCCAGGATTCCCGTGTGGTGACCGGGCTGGAATTGCAGCATCGGTTTATCGATAACGACCCGGCCTTAGAGAGCCTCAATACCGCCGTATTTATCCAGTGCGTGGGATCGTGTATTCCCGAACGACCGTATTGTTCCAGGGTCTGCTGTACCCAGTCCATCAAAAGCGCCCTTGAGCTCAAAAAGATCAATCCGAAAATGAACGTTTTTGTTCTGTACCGGGATATGCGTGCATACGGATTGCGGGAAGATCTGTATCGTCAGGCCCGGTCCGAGGGAATTGCATTTATTCGCATGGACATGGACAAGGAATTGACCGTAGCCGTGGACCGGGAAGATCTTAAGGTAACCTTTGCGGACCGGGTTCTGGGACGATCCATGGAGATCCTGCCGGATCTTTTGATTCTGGCGTCTGCCATTGTGCCTGACGCAAAAAATCCTTTGGCCCAGCTTTATAAAGTATCCCTTAATGACGACGGGTTTTTTGCCGAAGCCCATGTGAAACTCAGACCCGTGGATTTTGCCACGGACGGTATTTTTGTCTGCGGGTTGGCTCATGCTCCCAAATCCCTGGATGAATCCATAACCCAGGCACAGGCCGCAGCCGCAAGAGCCGTAACCGTTCTGGCAATGGAAAACATCAAGATGGGAGGCATTGTTTCCCATATCATTCCCGAACGATGCTCCGGATGCATGGGATGCATCAATGTCTGTCCTTTTGGCGCCATCACATTTGACCCGGAGAAATTTGTGGCTGAAGTTAATCCCGCCTTGTGCAAGGGCTGCGGCGCCTGTTCGGCAGCATGCCCGTCAGAAGCTCCGGCGCTCATGGGATTTGACAACAATCAACTTTACGCTCAGATAAAAGGCGCCTTGAGCGGGTGATTTTAGTAAATTCAGAACTCCTGATCTGTATACGTAATTTCAACGTGATATGAAGGTTTAGTCGTAATTTCAGATGCAACAATTTGAACATCGAACATCGCCCCAGTGAAATAGAAAAAAAGTTTCACGGGGTAAAAACGTCGAATAAGGATATCGCTTCGCTCCATTAAATTATAAAATTGAAACACCGAAGGTGTACAGTCTTCGATGTTCGATGTTGGACGTTCATTTTTTCTTTTAGCTAATAGTTCAGTGTTTAATAGAAGATGTTGCATTCAGATTTACGCCAGTTCAGGAGTGCTGAAATTGTGACACCTAATAAAATTTCTAAGGAGAGCGATGTGAAAGAAGACAGTTTTGAGCCCAGGATAATCGCGTTTATGTGCAACTGGTGTGCCTATGGCGCCGCTGATCTGGCGGGCGTGAGTCGCATGGAGTACCCGAGCAATATTCGTCCGATTCGGGTCATGTGCTCGGCCACGGTATCCCCCCACCACATTTTGAGGACCTTTCAAAGCGGGGCTGACGGAGTTTTGGTGGGCGGGTGACACGTGGGCGACTGCCATTACCTGTATGGTAATTACATGACCATCAAGCGGATGACGTTTCTGCAAGAGATTTTGAAATTCATGGGATTGGGGGGCCGCTTGCACCTGGACTGGATATCTTCGGCCGAAGCCCAGAAATTTGTTCAGGTAGTCACCGATTTTACCGAAAAGATCAAATCATTGGGGCCTAGCCCTCTGTCAGGTGAGCTTGACCTGACCGTTGTTGAGGAAAAATGCCAAACGATTGTGGAAGCCGAAAGCGTGGAGGAAGGATAACATGGAAGAGCAGATAAAAGAATGGCCCGAACCTTTCAGCACTACCGGAAATAAAACCAGCACCTTTGACAATTTGCGAGATCAGGTAAACGCATGGCTCAAAGAGGGTAGGGTGGATATCTTTTTAGGGTACAAGATGGTTCAAGGACACCCGCTGCCCCATTGCTTTACCAAGGAAAATCCGGATGAAGCCGATGAATTGATTGTCGGCAAGGCGCGGTATTCCCTTGAAAAGATGGCTGCAAATATCGCGGCCCAACATCCGGAGATAAAGATCGGCCTTCTGGTTCGTGATTGTAACCAGCGCGCTCTGAATGTTCTTTATGTATGGAACCAGTTGAATCCGGATCATGTGGAAACCATAAACATAAACTGCTGTCCTTCCCGTCTCAAGGAGCATGGAGATTGTTCTTATCTTGAGCCGCAACGCACAGGATCTTATAAGAAAGAGGTGGGTATCGACAACAACATGGATGTTGAGGATGCCGAAGAATTCAGCCAGGAAGAACGGTTTAACCGGTGGATCTATGAATTTGAAAAATGCATCAAGTGCTACGGATGCCGGAATATTTGTCCGGTTTGTTTCTGTCAGGAATGCAGCTTGGAACATAATGATCTGATTGCCACGGGCACGGTTCCCCCCGAAGTTCCGATCTTCCATCTGGTCCGGGCGGTTCATATGGCCGGCCGTTGCATAGACTGCGGTCTATGTGAAGACGCCTGTCCCGTGGATATTCCCCTAAGGCTGCTTTACCGCAAAGTTAACCAGGTGGTGTCGGATATGTTTGATTACAAAACCGGAATGCGTGCCGATCAATCTCCTTTCAATATTCTGGGTGATGAGGTGACGTTAGAGCCCAAACCCATTTGACATTTAAAGATAAAATACTCAAGTTGGGCTGTCAGATATCACTTTAACAGGACAAATAGAAACCAAAAGAAAAAATTGAATATTGACGATTTGAAAACTTCCGGGTTTGTCGGATTTGCTGTGTCGCAGATACGGCCTACGGTGCGGTAGCTGACGACAGCAACGTATCCTGTGCGTTACATCTCTTGCAAGCTCGACAATCGAAATTTATGTATAGTATTTTAAGGTTGGTAAAATTTCTTCAATATTCGATATTGATGAACTCGTAACAAGTCCGATTTAGACGGTTTCGTAAAAAGTTCAAATTCAAGGCGTGCAAATTTTGTAATCATGAGGCGTACTTTTCGTACGTTGAATGATTGCGAAATGCAGCACAACGCAGAAGTTGGGCTTTTTACGAAACCGTCAATATTCAATAGAAAATTTTCAATTATATGAGGAAAACTAGCTATGGATTACAAAATTATCCCTTCAACATGTTCATATTGTGGCTGTGGTTGCGGTGTGCTTTTTCAAGTATTAGACGGAAGGCTTACGGGGACTTTGCCCATGAAAACTCATCCGGTAAATCAGGGAAAGCTGTGCATCAAGGGTTGGAACCTCCATGAACATGTAATTAGCGATAAGCGATTGACGTCACCCATGGTAAAGAAAGATGGGCAACTGCAGGAAGTTCCCTGGGATGAGGCCATCCGGACCACGGCTGCCCGGCTTCAGGCCATTATAAAAGATCATGGTCCGGATAGTGTGGGCGTGCTGGTTTCTGCCAAAATTACCAATGAAGAAAATTACCTGGCCCAGAAGTTTGCCAGGGCGGTGGTGGGCACCAACAATGTAGACCACTGTGCCCGTCTCTGACATTCCTCCACAGTGGCAGGTCTTGCCGCTGCGTTCGGAAGTGGTGCCATGACGAATTCCATTGCAGAAATTGAGGATGCCGCCTGTATTTTTGTTATCGGTTCAAATACCACGGTATGCCATCCTCTAATTGCCCGGCGGATTTTCAGGGCCAAGGAAAAGGGGGCCAAACTCATTGTTGCCGATCCTAGAAATATTCATTTGGCGCGCTTCGCGGATGTTGCGGTCACCCATCGTCTGGGAAGTGATGTGGCCCTGCTTAACGGCATGATGCATATTATTATCAAAAATGACTGGCATTTAAAAACTTACATTCAGGAACGGACCGAAGGATTTGATGAATTCAAAGCGGTTGTTGAAGCGTATACGCCGGATAAGGTAGAAGCCATAACCGGTGTGGCCCGGACAGACCTGGAACGGATGGCCGAACTTTATGCCACAAACTCCCCGGCAGCATTGCTCTACACCATGGGAATCACCCAGCACACCACCGGTGTGGACAACGTGAAATCGTGTTGTAATATTGCCATGCTTTGCGGCAATGTGGGGGTAAGAAGCGGAGGCGTCAATCCCCTCAGAGGCCAAAACAATGTTCAGGGAGCTTGTGACATGGGTGGCCTTCCTAATGTTTTTCCGGCCTATCAGGTGGTAACCATTGAAGCCAACAATAAAAAATTTGCCAACGCCTGGGGAAAAGAATTACCGGACCAGGTGGGATATACCATAACCGATATGGTTCAGGCCATGATAGACGGAAAATTAAAGGCTTTATATGTGATCGGAGAGAACCCAAAGCTAAGTGATCCGGATCAAAATCATATTATCACTGCGTTTGAAAAACTTGAGCTTCTAATTTGTCAGGATATTTTCCTGTCCGAGACCGCCGAACAGGCGGATGTTGTGTTCGCAGCAGCTTCGGTGGCGGAAAAGGAGGGTACATTTACAAATTCCGAACGTCGCTGCATGAAGATAAATAAAGCCATTGATCCGGTGGGGGATGCGCTTACGGATTGGGAAATCATATCCAGGCTTTCAACGGCCATGGGCTATGAAATGAGCTACGAAAGTGCTGAAAAAATCTTTCAGGAAATGGCCCCCCTTACACCGAGCTATTCCGGTATGAGTTATGAAAGACTGGGACTGGACGGACTGCAGTGGCCCTGTCCCGATTCCGAACACCCGGGAACCGAGTTTTTGCATGCCAATCAGTTTGCCCGGGGCAAAGGTTTATTTCATTCAGTGGAGTATCTGGATCCTGCGGAAATGCCGGATGATGAATATCCCTATTTTCTTACTACCGGCCGTACGTTTTCACATTATCATACCGGCACCATGACCCGGGTTTCCCCGAATCTGGATGCCGAACAGAAGACCGGATATGTGGAGATTCATCCCCGGGATGCAGAAAAGTTTGCACTGAAAGACGGTGACACGGTCAATCTTACCACCCGCAGAGGCACAATCCAGGCCCCTGCCAGAATCAGTGAGCAGGTAAAACCGGGTCTTCTTTTTGTGCCGTTTCATTTTGCAGAAAACCCGGCAAATGCACTCACCAATTCGGCCTTTGACCCCATTGCCAAAATCCCGGAGTACAAGGTATGTGCGGTAAAAATTGAAAAAGCCGCTTAAACGGGTCTTACTTATCAAACAGGCGAGCTATAAAATCATTTCGATCTATATCGCTGAGGATAGGTTTTATCAGGCTCCAATTGGATGCTATAATCATTAAGATTGATTAAAGTACCCGAGGTAAATATCTCATCATCACAGCCGGTGAACACCGGAATATCGTCCGGGTCTCCATCCTCATTTACAGTCACACAATATTCAATTGCCGCGCACCGGCAAAACACGCCGGTCCATGACGGCCATCGGAGGGTGCCAGTCCCCGCGACCATCGCTGAAATTGAGGACGAAGGCGCGGGAACCGTCCTTCTTGATCTTAACGAAAAATCCTAGTTTTCGTTCGGGCACTACTTAACTGTAGAGGCGAAGACTGAGTCCACTACATACGATTTACACTCAAATTTTTATATGAATATATGCCCGCATCCACTCAGCCTCTCGGCATGGCCGGTGCTAGCTTCTTCTCCGGTTTTTCGGAAACTATCGCTTCGGTTCTCAAAATTAACCTGGCTACGGATGCAACGTTTTGGATGGCATCCTGCTGTTCTTTATGCTTTTTTATTTCCTTTAGAATAGATTTTATCATTAGACGAACCAATTCGATATTTTCCGCCGTTTCTTTGATTTTCCTCTTTAGCTGGTCTTAATTTCGATCTGCTTTGCTTCTGTTTTTGGAGCAGCCTTTCGAGGAATTGTTATTTTCATTATACCGTTCTT
>CAZKDT010000060.1:0-10673 GCA_964551515.1 uncultured Desulfobacteraceae bacterium
ACGTTGAACATCGAATAATGTATTCTACCATTTATAATAAAGACAAAGCGAAGCGCCTTCCACATTCGACGTTCGACGTTAAACGTTCGATGTTCGATGTTCAAATTGTTGCATCTGAAATTACGACTAAACCTCCATATCACGTTGAAATTACATATACAGGTCAGGAGTTCTGAAATGAGGATTGACATTTTGAATATACTTTTTTCATTCTCTTTCTTTTCCATCATTGGCTGGATTCTGGAGGTCTCTTACCGTTCTTTACGTGACAGACGGTTCATTAACCCCGGTCTCTTAAAGGGGCCGTATCTCATTCTTTACGGTACAGGCGCCCTGCTGCTCATGGGATCTGTTTCTCTGTTAAAGGGATCCAATTTGCTTATCAAAGCTATCGTCTATTTTGCGATCACAACCGGCTTTGAGCTGATCTCGGGATTTATTGCCCAATACTTTTTTCAGGTCCGTCTTTGGGACTATTCGGATCAACGTTTTAATTATAAAGGTCATATTTGTCTTAAATTCTCACTTTACTGGATATTACTGGCGTTTGCTTTTGAACATCTCATCTTACCGCCATATCAAGATATTCTCATCCTGCTCTCACCGACTGTCAAAGGTCTCTTTATTGGAATGACGGTTTCAATAATACTGATGGATTTCCTGGCAATTTCCATCAAGCGCTTCCTGAGCATGGGGCCGGAGGAAAAAACCATAATGGAGAGGGAATACATGAACGCGGCAAGGCCGCTTCTTGAGAACCCAATGGTTGCAAAACTTTCTCAGTATGAACATCACAACGGCAAGACGAGATTGGAACATGTAAAGGATGTAGCATATTTAAGCTTTCTTTGGGGTAAGCGATTCTCTCTGGACTGCAACGCCATTGTTCGGGGAGCTCTGCTGCACGATCTTTTTTACTATGACTGGCTGCATGAAGGCCCGAGGCTGCATGGTTTTCGGCACCATAATATCGCTCTGAAAAATGCACGCAAGGTAACTCGCCTTTCTAAAAAAGAAGAGGATATTATTAAAAAGCACATGTGGCCGCTTACAGTTGTCCCACCATGTTATATGGAGTCGCTTATCGTTTCGTTGGTAGATACATTTTGTTCTACAAAAGATTATTTAAGCTTTAAGAAGTACAAAAAAGTGAGAAAACCGATTGCCCTTTCGGATAATTCAAGATCGGGAGGAAAATGGATATGACAAACGATATGGATAATAACCATTTAGCTGGAATTGATATAGGCTCGACAACAGCAAAAGTGGTAATGTACGACGGGGACAGGAACATGATTTTCTCCAGATACCGTCGCCATAGCGCCAGAGCCGTAGAAACCGTGCACAAGATTTTTGAAGAGGCTCTTCAAGAGGTGGGCGATGTTAAGCTCGATCTGGCGGTCACCGGATCAGCAGGGATGGGCACTGCTGAGACTTTTGGGCTGCCCTTCGTTCAGGAGGTGGTGGCTTCTGCCAACTTTATAAAGAAACACTATCCAAAAGCCAGGACATTTATTGAGATAGGCGGCGAGGACTCCAAGATAATATTCTTTGATGATCAATTTCGGCCGGATATCAGGATGAATGGCAGTTGTGCCGGAGGTACAGGGGCCTTTATTGATCAGATGGCCGTCCTTCTGGATGTAGATGTCATGGAGCTAAATGCCCTGGCGGAAAAAGCAGTAAATATTTATCCCATTGCATCCCGATGCGGGGTTTTTGCCAAAACCGATATCCAGGCTCTACTGAGTCGCCATGTTTCCAGGGAAGATATTGCCGCTTCCATATTTAATTCGGTTGCTTTGCAAGTGATTACTGCTCTGTCCCATGGCCGTGATATAAAAACAAAAATACTTATTGGCGGCGGTCCCCTTACTTTTTATCCTGAACTGCGCCTGGCTTTTAAAAACGTTCTTAAAATAAATAATCCGGATGATTTTATTATTCCTGACCGTCCGGAGCTTATTCCTGCCATGGGAGCCGCCATAACACGGAACGGTAGCCTTTATCTATCCAGAATCACTGAGCTTCTTTTGTTAATCCCGGGAAATGGACCAAACCGGGAGATAAACAGTTCTTTCAGCCGCGTTGGAGAACCGGATCTGGATACAAAAAGGCTACCCCCTTTGTTTGAAAATAAAACAGAGATTGAGTTGTGGCAGGAAAGGCACAATGAAACCCGTGTGTCCCGGATAAATATAAAAGAGGTCAATGGCAGGGAACTTTTTTTAGGTATCGATTCCGGTTCCACGACCACCAAGCTTGTCCTGGTTGATGAACAGGGACGTTTTGTGCTTGGCTATTACGAGGCCAACAAAGGTAATCCAATACAGGCAGTAAAAGAGGGACTATCTGACTTCAAGAAAAAATTCTTAAGGGCCGAATTTTTACCTCATATAGTCCGAACCGCAGCAACAGGATATGGAGAAGGCCTGATCAGGGCGGCTTTCGGGTTAAATGACGGTGTTGTTGAGACTATAGCACATTATCAGGCAGCCAGGCGCTTTGAAAGGGATGTTTCGTTTATTCTAGATATCGGCGGACAGGATATGAAAGCTATTTTTGTAAGCGCTCATGCAGTTTCCGATATTCAGATTAATGAAGCGTGCTCATCAGGATGCGGTTCCTTTATAGAGACTTTCGCCCGTTCCCTTGGGTGCACAACTTCTGATTTTGCCGCGATTGCCTGCGAGAAAAATGCACCGTTTGATCTTGGAACCCGTTGTACGATTTTCATGAATTCCAAGGTCAAGCAGGCGCTCCGGGAAGGTGCAACGGTTTCCGATATTTCAGCAGGGCTGGCTTATTCGGTAATCAAAAATGCGCTTTATAAAGTTCTCAAACTGAAAAATACATCTGAATTAGGTGATAAGATCGTTGTTCAGGGCGGGACATTTCGCAATCAGGCAGTGCTCCGGGCTTTAGAGCTCCTGCTCAATAAAGAAGTTGTTCGGTCTGATATTCCCGAGTTGATGGGAGCATATGGCGCAGCATTAACGGCTCTTAATAATCACCGCATAAGACCGGATGAATCATCGGTTTTTAACGGTATTGAGAATCCTGATACAGGGACGGATTTTTCAAAAAAAGAGATTCACTGCAAAGGATGCGAGAACCGGTGTGCGATATTGAAACTCACCTTTGCTAATGGAAATCATTTTTTTACAGGGAACCGATGCGAAAAGCATTTCAGCAATAATCCCGAGATAAAACACAGGGGTAAAAATCTGATAACAGAGCAAATAGAGCTTCTTTTTGACCGCAATATGGAACCCGAAGGCGATCCGATCCTTACATACGGCATCCCTCGGTGTCTGAATATGTATGAAAACTTTCCCTTCTGGAACACATTTTTAACAGTTTGTGGATTTAAAGTCGTTCTTTCATCGCCTTCTAATTTTAAACTGTATGAAAATGGTGCGCCAACTGTAATGTCGGAAAACATATGCTTTCCGGCAAAGCTCGCGCACGGACATATTTTAGATCTTATAGAAAAAAAGGTGGACAGGATCTTTTTCCCCACTGTAGTCTATGAGCAAAAAGAATATCCGGATGCCCTAAACAGCTTCAACTGTCCGGTTGTTACTGGATATCCGGATCTCTTAAAGAGCGCCATTAATCCTGATGGAAAATATAAAATTCCCCTTGATAATCCTCCCATCAGTTTTAAAGATATTCAACTTCTTAAAAAGCAGCTTCATATCTTTTTCAGACAATTTGGCGTAAATTACAAGACAGTGTCAAAAGGGGTGGAAAAAGGATTGGCAGAGCAAAAGGAATTTAAAAAGGAACTTAAAGCCAGAGCAAAAACTTTGATAAACAAGGCGGAAAATGAAGGGCGGATAATTATTATTCTGGCTGGCCGGCCTTATCATATAGATCCTTTAATCAACCACGGCATTCCGGATTTTCTTACAGAACTCGGAGTGGATGTTATCAGCGAAAATGCGGTTCCTGCGGACACAGATATGGCCCTTGATGATGTCAATGTCCTTACCCAATGGAGCTATGTCAACAGATTGTATGAAGCCGCCGGGTGGGCCGTCAAGAACCAAAATGCCCAACTGGTTCAGCTAACATCTTTTGGTTGCGGCCCTGATGCCGTATCTGCCGATGAGGTCAGGGAAATTATCCGGAACCACGGGAAAATTTACACTTTAATAAAAATGGATGAAATCGCTAACTTGGGCTCAGTTAAGATAAGGCTGCGTTCTATGCTGGAAGCGGTAAAAGAGAATACAGCCAGGTCGCACAGGAAGCGAGGAAATGGAAAGAAAGCAAATAGGACTTTCATGCAAAAAGACAGGAAAAGAACCCTTATTGCGCCGTATTTTTCTCCATTCTACTCTCCACTGATCCCGGCTGCGTTCAGGCCTCTGGGCTATCGCGTCGATGTCCTCCCGCCCCAGGACAAGACCTCGGTGGAATTAGGTCTTAAAACTGTAAACAACGATATGTGCTATCCGGCCATTCTTGTTGCAGGCGACATAATTAAAGCCTTTCAATCCGGCAGGTACGATCCGGAAAAAACGGCGGTGATTTTAACCCAGACAGGAGGTCAGTGCAGGGCATCCTCTTATGTTTCCCTTATCAAAAAGGGACTGGCTGATGCAGGTCTGACTGATGTTCCGGTGATTGCCATATCTGCTGAAGAGATAAATCCACAGCCAGGATTTGTCATCAATGAAAAAGAGCTTTTGAAAAGACTGGGCCTTGGAGTTATTTTTGCCGATCCGCTGGCCCGGATGTATCTTTCTACAGTAGTCAGAGAAGAGACTCCGGGAACCTCAATGGCTTTACATTCTAAATATCTCTCAAAAATGGAGCCGGGTATAGAGAAAGCAGATTATCATTATTTGCTGAATCTTCTTCAAGAGGCGGTGGAAGATTTCAATATGGTCAAGATTAAAAATGGGTCTGTCCCCAGAATCGGAGTTGTGGGAGAGATATTTGTCAAATATAACTTTTTTTCAAATGGAAATATTATTGAGTGGCTTTCCGGACAGGGGGTGGAAGTGATCCTTCCTTCCTTGCAGAGCTTTTTCACCCAAGAATTTGTTAATGAAGATTTTAATCAAAAAGCCTTCTTTAAGCACTCCTTAACCGATAGCTTCAAAATGAAACTGACGAATATTCATCTGAGCTATTACCTTTCCCAGATTGACAGGGCAATGCAGCAGTTTCGCTTTTACAAGAAACCCTTTAATTTAAAAAACCTGGCTGAAATCACAGGGGAAGTGGTCAGCCTGGCCAACCAGTTCGGCGAGGGATGGTTGTTGACAGCGGAAATGATTGCCATGTTGAACCAAGGAATCGGCAATATAGTCTGCCTTCAACCCTTTGGCTGTATTTCCAACCATATCACCGGCAGGGGTATTGAGAAAAAACTAAAGGAGATGTTTCCTTATTTACATATGCTTTCGCTTGATATGGATGCCGGGGTTAGTGAGGTAAATATACTGAACAGGCTGCATTTTATGGTCATTGGGGCCAGGGAAGAGACGGCTCGTGGAATGGAGACAATGCGTCAGCCGGAACCGGCCGCATATTTTTCAGTCCCGCGTATCTGGCCGCGTGATCTCAATATTCTGGAAAATTATGTATCGCTGGAAGTCGAAAAATGGAAAGCCTGGGTATCAGGATTGGAACTGCTGAAAAAAGCGGGCAATTTTATTCACAGGTAAATGATAACAAATAACATCAAATTGCAGGAGGTACAAATCATGCTTAAAAATCAGATGAAAGATCACATTAAAGATGAATTGAAAAGGGCAAAAGAGGCCGGGCAGGTTACTTCGGAAAAAGTATATGAAACTGTCAGGGCGGCGGTAGCAGATGCCGTAGCTGAAAGCAAAGGGGATATTGAGGAACTTCGCCCTATTGTGAAAGATGCTGTCTCTGCTGCTATTGAGGGTTTGAAGGATGTGGGCGTGGATGTAAAAGATAAAGTAGAGAGGGCCGTAGTAGGCGCAATTGCCGGTGCTCGCATCAGAGGTGATGAAGCGGTTGAGGCCACCCGGGAAGAACTTCGCAAACTCGAAACACGTTTGGAAGATGAAAGGACCGGGTTGGCCCATGGTCTCAGGGAGGGCCTGGAAGGGGCAAGAGAGGCAGTGGCTTCATTGCCTGAAGAAATTAAAGAACAGGTGGAATCTGCTGTGTCCGACATTAAACTGAAAAGTACAGAACTATTGGGTTTAACAAAACAGACTGTTAAAGAAGCGGTAAAACATGCTATTGAGTCAGGAAAAGATGTAAAAGAAACCGTCGTTCAGATTACAAGCCATGCCACGGAAAGGGCGCTTAAAGAGGGCCGGTTCACCGCTGATAGGGTGAAGAAAATTGCCGACAAGGTCATGTCCGGTGCAGTGGAAGCCGCAGAGGAAGCGGGTAAAGAGGTCAAGGATGTTGCCCTGGGAGCTTTTAAAGGGGCTCACGAAGGAATCGCATCGGCAGTTGAATCTGTTGAGGATAAAACAAAGGCATTTGTCCATGAGGACCTCGCAGAGACAAAAGAAGATCTGGAGGCAATCGAAGATCTTTTTATAGAGACTGCCCGCAAAGTGGCAAGACGTTCCGGAGAAGTGACAAAGGATGTATTAAATGACCTGGCTGATCAGACAAAAAAAACGAGTTCTGTCTTGAAAGAAAAAGCTATACATGCTGCAGAAGCAACTGCCAAAAGATTGAAAGAAACCAGCAAAGATGCGGCCAAAGCAACTGCAAAAGCTGCAAGCAAAACAGCTCATGTCATGGCTAAAGAGACCAAAGAACTCGGAAAAAGGTCTGTAGATGTAGCCAGGGGGGCCATTACAGGTATGTGGAAAGGGGCAAAGGATGCTTTAAAGAAAGACAAGAGGGAATAATATGAAAAAAAACATATCTTTGGTCCTTGGAAGCGGAGGCGCTCGAGGATACGCCCATATCGGGATAATTGAAGTATTGGAGGATTATGGTTATGAGATTAAATCCATAGCCGGATCTTCCATGGGAGCATTGATCGGCGGACTTTATGCCTGCGGAAAGCTTGATGCTTATAAGGAGTGGGTTTTAACCCTTGACGTTCTGGATGTATTGAAGCTGCTGGATTTCACAATCGGTAAAATAGGCTTTATCAAAGGCGACAGAATCTTCAGCATCATGGAGGAGATGATTGGTGAAAAAAATATTGAGGATTTGCCAATTTCCTTTACCGCTGTGGCTACTGATTTGACAACTCAAAAAGAAGTATGGCTGCAAAAAGGAATTTTAAGTGTTGCTGTCAGGGCATCGATTGCCATCCCAACGATCTTTACTCCCATTGAACTAAAAAATAAAATATTAATCGATGGCGGTATACTCAATCCCGTTCCCATAGGACCCACGCTATCCGATATGACCGATTTAACAGTTGCGGTTAACTTAAATTCGAGCATAACAATAAAACATCAAATAATAATACCCGAAAAAGAAAATAAACGACAACACATCTTGCATGACAAAATAAATACCTTTTTGGAACAAAAACTTCCCGGCAAAGAAGAACCCGGCCTCAATTACACGAAAATATTCAGAAAAACGATTGATGCCATGCAACATGCCATTACACGCTATAAGATGGCAGGATATCAGCCGGACGTGGTCATTGAAATTCCGAGTAACGCCTGTGGCTTTTATGAATTTCATAAAGCCTATGAAATGATAGAAATCGGCAAAAAGACGGCCGTTGAAGCATTAGAAAGACTTGATGATACGACACTCCATCCGAATAGTAGATGAGCTTTCTTTTTTCATTTCCATTGTTTTTTGATCCGCATTTTGTTGCAGATTATATCTCATTCAGTCAGCGAGATGTTTTTGCCGTTCAAATGAAACGGAAAACGTTATCTTTAAATCCATAACAGAAGTTGAACTACAGAACACATAAGGGATAAAAAATCCATGACCCTGGGATTATCTTTAAAATGGCGCATCGTAATCGGCAGCGTATTGCTCGTGGCGCTTGGCGGAGCCCTCTTTTATTTTCAAGGAAAATTCCACGTCGTAAACGTGGTAAGCTTTCTTGAATGGATTGAGGGGGTTGGCACCTGGGCTCCGATTCTTTTCATTCTTATCGAGATGGTGGTGGTGGTATTTATTTTACCTGGGTTCGGGCTCATCTTCGCTCTCGGCGGCGGATTTATGTTTGGCGTTTTAAAAGGCACACTTTATATCGTCATTGGCACCACTATAGGAGCAGTAATCGCGTTCATGATAGCGCGCCATTTTTTCGGGGAAAGGACTTCTATGTTCATTCTGGTCCATTCAAAGTTGAAGATGATTAGCGACGAATTGTCACACGAGGGTTGGAAAATCGTTCTGCTAACAAACCTAGTACCGTTTTTTCCCTTCAAGCTCTCCCATTACTTTTTCGGGCTCACCGGGTTCTCTCTGCGGGATTTCGTCATCGGGGTCTTTTTCGGAATCATGCCGATTACAATCACCAACGCTTATATCGGTTCTCTTGCCGCCGATCTATCGACTCTTGGCTTGCGCAGCTCTTCGAGATCGCAGGCGGATTGGGTCATATATGGCATCGGCTTGGTTGTTATGATCGCAGTGGTTATTTACATCACTCACCTGGCCCGGAGAGCCCTTGATAAGTATATTTCGAGGGAGGAACTGCCTTGAAGATTTATGGAAGAGGTGAACGATGATGTGGTTAAAATGGTTTCCCTGGAGATTTATCGTTTGCCGCGTTGCCAGGGCTCACGGGTTTCTTGACCCGATCGCCCTGCTGGCGCGTCTCCGTCGATTCGCCCAACCCTCCGAGGTTCACGAGCCGATCGAATTGCTGCGAGCCGGGGTGGTGCTGCATGCACGGGGTCTTCTCAACAGCCGGGTCCTCCAGCACAACCTGGATTGGGTCTGGCCCTACTGGATCGAGCATCAATTCGATCCCAAAGATGAGGCTTTTATTCCCCGGGCTTTTTCCCTCACCCTCATCAACCTCACGCATCGCAACTGGACGGCCATCGGATTGCCAGACTGTCCGGAACTACCCATCGTGGATCCTCGGGGTTTGCTCACACCCTTTTTCGACCGCTGGTCACTCGACGGCTGGATTATGACTGAAGACGGACATTTCTTGCTTCCTTCACGCTCGGCATGGTCCGTGCAGCGGATAGATCTCGGTGAGAGCCTTGCCGTTAAGACCGAAACGCATCAGGACAATCTTTCTTTAATCACTCATGCGGAAGTTCAACTAAGAGCCGACACACCAATCTGCCGGATGAAACTAAAAGCCTGCGCCGACACCAAGGCCTGGGCCATTGTGGCGCTTCGGCCCTACAATCCCGAAGGGGTCAGCTTCATCCACCAGGTCGTCCTCTCGCCCGACCGGACGACCTGGAATATCGACGGATGTCGCAATATCGAATTTAGTGCTCCGGCCGACCGGCACCAAGTTTCTCATTATCGCACTGGAGATGTTTATATCCATTTACGCGATTTCGATGAGAAAAGCCTGGTCAAATGCGAAGTGGGCATGGCCACCGCGGCAGCGCTCTTCAAGCTCGAACCTGATAAACCCCGGGACATTGTCGTGAGCGTGCCCTTAGAGAGCGGCGACTCGCAACCACATCTCATAAGTGCATCATGGCATGAAATCATGAGAAACCACTGTGAACTCTGTGTTCCTGATGAAGATTTTCAGTTCCTGTATGACGTGGCTTTAAGAACGCTGGTTCTCAACTCGCCCGGTGATGTCTACCCGGGTCCTTATACTTACAAACGATTCTGGTTTCGTGATGCGGCCTTTATCATCTACGCCTTGCTTTGTGCCGGTTTCATTGATCGCGCTGAGCGCGCACTCGACCGCTTTCCTGCTCGCCAGAATGCTTTTGGATTTTTTCACTCCCAGGACGGGGAATGGGATTCCAATGGAGAGGCCCTATGGATCATACACCGGTTTTGCCGGCTTACCGGCCGGCCGCCCAAGGGTAAGTGGTGGAAATCCATTCGTCGTGGCGCCCGCTGGATCTCTAAGAAACGCCTGTCAGACGACCAAAATTCTCTGCATTCGGGTTTATTGCCCGCGGGTTTCAGCGCCGAGCATCTTGGTCCCAATGACTACTATTACTGGGACGACTTTTGGGGGGTCGCCGGTTTGCAGGCCGCCGCCTATCTTGCAGAATCCATTGGAGATAATAAAGCAAAAGAGGAATTCCTTCACGAGACGGAAACATTCTCGGCAGCGGTGGATCGCAGCCTGAGCAAAGTGGCCAAGCGCCTTGGTCGGCCTGCGATGCCCGCCTCTCCTTACCGGCGGCTCGATTCCAGCGCAATCGGCTCTCTGGCCGCAGGCTATCCGTTGCGACTTTTCCCGCCGGATGACACCCGCTTGCTCGATACAGTCGACTTTCTCCTTGCCAATTGCTTTGTGGACGGGGGTTTCTTTCATGAAATGACCCATTCCGGGATTAACGCTTACCTGACCATGCATGTGTCTCAGATTTTGCTTCGGGCAGGCAATCCACGTTATTTTGATCTAATGACCTCGGTTGCGGAATTTGCATCGCCGACGGGTCAGTGGCCCGAGGCGATTCACCCACATACCCGGGGCGGATGCATGGGTGATGGCCAGCACGTTTGGGCGGCGGCCGAGTGGGTGCTTATGATAAGGAATTGTTTTGTACGCGAAGAAGATAATTGTT
>CAZKDT010000061.1:0-10632 GCA_964551515.1 uncultured Desulfobacteraceae bacterium
GGGGACACAATCTAATCATGGTCGGCCCCCCGGGCTCGGGAAAAACCATGCTGGCAAAACGTCTCCCAACCATACTCCCTCCAATAAGATTTGAAGAATCCATTGAAACTACGAAAATATTCAGCGTAATTGGAATGCTCGGAAAGAACCAGGCGCTTATCACAAAAAGGCCTTTCAGATCGCCTCATCACACCATATCAGATGCGGGATTGATCGGCGGCGGTCATATCCCCAGACCGGGCGAAGTGAGCATGGCACATAACGGCGTTTTGTTTCTGGATGAACTTTCGGAATTCAAGAAACATGTATTAGAGGTTCTCCGACAACCTTTGGAAGATGCCAAGGTAACCATTTCCCGAGCCGCTTTGACCATTACTTACCCTTCAAGTTTTATGCTAGTAGCGGCAATGAACCCGTGCCCCTGTGGATATTTTTCCGACCCCAAGCACGAATGCCGATGCACCTATCCTCAGATTCACCGCTTTCGCTCAAAGATATCCGGTCCATTAATGGACCGAATTGATATTCACGTCGAAGTCCCGGCAGTCCCCTACAAAGACCTGAAAGGAAAAGCCGATGCAGAATCGTCTGAAAAAATCAGAGCACGCGTCAATGCAGCACGAGAACGCCAGTCTGCAAGATTTAAAAGAACAAAGATCTACTGCAATGCTAAAATGATCAGCCGGCATATTAAAAAATATTGTAAAATCGATGAAACCTCATGCAATATTCTTGAATCGGCTATTGACAAACTGGGGCTGTCCGCCCGTGCCTATAACCGGATATTAAAAATCGCCCGAACTATTGCAGATCTTGAAGGCGAATCCGACATCCGAGCAGATCACATTTCCGAGGCGGTTCAGTACCGGAACTTGGACAGAGGCAAACGATTTGTCTGAACCCTTGAACAATTACCCGTTTATCTATGAGTCTGTTAATTAATGGTCTTTTCGCACAATATCTGCGCCTGCCCTGTGAAATTTGCAGTAGCAACAGCGCAGCGTATTTCTCTGGGGTCGAACTCAAATTTTAATCCTCGAAATACTACCTGTATTACTGTTTGCCACGTATGTTCGGGTGGAAATACCGGAACAGGCCGGCAGATCGTACTGGGGTGGTTAAAATTTTCGTCTTCCCCTCCGGGGCGTAGGCCCTACCCTCTCTCCGAGCTGTAGACTCTACGAGCCGGAAGCCGGCCTGTAAGCCCTACGGGCTGGAAGCGGGGCCGGAGGCTTGATCTTGAACGAAAATCCTCATTAATCAACAGATTCATCTATGCAGAAGAACCAGGCTCAAAGCCGGCCAGTATGTAATAACAAGGACCGCAGCAAAAAGCACGATCATAAACGGTATTGCGGCCTGATAAAGTTCGGTGACCGGTTTATTGAAACGGTAGCTGGCGATAAACAGATTCATGCCAACCGGAGGCGTGAAGTAGCCAATTTGCATATTGGCCAGGAAAATGATGCCAAGATGAACCGGATCGATGCCATAATTGACAGCCACGGGAAGTATTATGGGGATCATAATAACCAGAGCCGAAAAGATATCTAGAATGGCGCCGAGTATCAGCAGCAATATATTCAGGAGAATTAAAAAAACGATTTTACTGGTAACGTGGGCTTGAATTAGATTGAACAGGTGCATGGGTACTTCGGCGTCTACCAAAAAATTTGTAGATGCCAGCGCCACGCCCAGAATAAGTAGAATCCCGCCTACCATCACCATGGACTCCCGCATAATTGCCGGAAGTCGGGAAAGTTTAATCTCTTTGTAAATAAAAACCTCAACCACTAATACATACATAGCTGTAGCCGCTGCAGCTTCTGAGATTGCAAAAAATCCTCCATAAATACCTCCAAGCACAAAAAACGGTAACGGTATTTCCCAAATAGCCTCACGCAGGGTAGCAACAGTTTCCCGGGCAGAAAATGGTTTATAAGGGATGGGATTGCGACGGTTTTCCCATAAGCTCCAGACTGACAACACCAATATCATAAGAAGAGCCGGGAGAATCCCGGCCAGAAACAGCTCATTGATGGAAACGTTTTCGCCGATGCTCATTTGCTGAGCGATAATACCGTAAAGAATAAGCGGAAGCGAGGGAGGTAATAACAACCCCAGACTGCCTGAAGATGTCACAAGACCGATACTGAATTTATCACGGTATCCGGCCTCGGTTAATGCCGGATAAAGAAGCGCGCCAAGCGCAACGATGGTTACCCCTGAAGCACCGGTGAAGGCGGTAAAGAACGCACATGCCACAAATGCCACAATGGCCAGGCCACCTGGCATCCAGCCGAGAAAAGCCTGGGTAAACCGGACCAGGCGCTGAGATGTCTGACTTTCCCCTAACACATAGCCGGCAAAGGTAAACAGCGGCAGCGCCAGCAAAACCGGCGTGTCGGCAATTCGATAAATTTCAATAGCAATCACCGACAGGTTAACATTCAGGTAATAAAAACCGAGCATCGCAACAGCCAGTATAATGACGAATAGCGGTGTACCCAGGACAGCGAGAAAAATCAGTATCAGGGCGAAAATGTATGGAATCACGATTGGAATTTAACGATTCTTTTTAAATTCATAAACGATAATAAGAAATAGCGAAGCGCTATTACCGTGAAGGCAAAAGGAATGATGGCCTCACATAACCAGGTCGGCACCTGCGCAAACGCTATGCCGCCGTCGGCAAACTCCATCTGAACAAACAGTAGACTGTAATAAGCCACGATCGTGCAAATCAAAGCGGTAAACAGCTTAACCACAAAGTTAGCATAGACTTTGGAGCGCTCCGACAGATAACGATCAAGTATTTCAATGGTGATGTGGTTGTCCTGGCGGCTTGCCACCATGGCTCCAATAAGGCCGACCCACAGCACCAGAATGCGAACCATAACATCACTCCAGACAATTCCGGCTTCGAACAGGTTTCGCAAAAAAATTTGTGTGACCGACATACCGATCATCATAAGCAGCAAGCCAACCAGAACAGCGTCTTCCACCCAGTGCAGGATTATCTGGGTCCACTTTAAAAAAGATATATCTTGATGTTTATTCATCACCATCGTGTTGTTTTGAACGATAGTCTTTAAGAAGACTTTCCAGGGTATTGACCATCCTCTGAGATAATTTGCCGGTTTGAATCAGCCGCTTAGGAACTGCCTCAGCGTCATGACACCATTTTTCCAGCGCTTGGGCGGAGGGCTTGATAAATTTAACTCCCTGTTTACGTAGCGCTTCCAGAGCCTTAACGTTGTCTTGCCGGTTAAGTTGGTCTAGTTCACGAAATACTCGACCCATTATTTCGCGAAAAATCCGTTGATCATGGGTTGATATTTTTCCAAATGGCTTGCTATCCACAGCCAGCACCCCAAAAATATACAGAAATGGTTCGTACATCAGGTATTTTATCTGGGTATGCCATTGCAACGCCACCGCTCCGATGGGCGGAGTGGTAACAGTATTGATCAGCCCGGTTTGCAGGCCGGCCCGTACATCAGCAATGGACAACAGAAAGGGAGTAATGTTAAAGGCCTTGACCGCTTCAAGGATCATGGGATCATTGTCCGGAATCCAGACTTTCTGCCGGCGCATGTCATCAACGGTTCTAATGGGCACGGTGGACATCACGTAGGCAAAACCGCCCTCGGCGATACCAAAGGTCACAAATCCGCCTTCTTCAAGCCCTTCGACAATACGCTGGTCCAGATGTTTGCGAACATAATCGATCTCTTTAAATGACCTGAACATAAGCGGTAGGCTGTAAATCTGGTTGTCGGGATAAAATCTTGACAAACTACCGCCGACAACAGCGCCCCCATGGAGCTGACCGATTCGTATTTTTCGTAACACCGCATTATCGTCACCCATTACACCTCCCGGATAAAATTTAATCTTCACCCGGTTGTTGGTTTGAGAAGCCAGTTCCTCGGCGCCTTCCCGCATTTTCTGCATCCAGACAGAGCCTTCCGGTGACAAAGTGGCAATCTTGAATCTCATGGCTTGGGCCTGGCCGGATAATATAACAATAAATATAATCGTAACAATTTTTATCATCTTGGGATTACCTTATTCTACTTTCTGTTTTAACCCAACTCAGACAAGCCGGCCTCCGTCTCGTAAATCTATGGCTTGGATAGAAGCAAAAAAGATCGGTTAAAAATAATCTTCAGCACTATCTAAAAGTTCTCTGGCTTTTTGCTGTGCCAGAGCATTACTGAGTACATATCCCGGGATATCAGGTTCGGCTTTTAGAACTTCGCGTAGAAGCCGGTCATGCAACTCCCTGTCAAACATAAGTCGGGCGTAATGCTTGGCATACAAAACTTTAACCATCAGATTTTTATTATTTGAAATATCCAGAACATGTTCAAAATGTTGGCGCCCCACATCTGGTTTGCCTCCCAAAGCCGGAGGAAGAAATGTCGCCAAAACACCCAGATACAAATGGGCGGCGCCGTCACTATAGAATTCATCCAATTTCACGACCCGTTCCATAATGGACTCGACACGGGAAATTTCAGCAACCGCGTTCCAATCTTCGCGATGCGCCTGAATCCAGGCAGACCATGCCGATCCCAGCGTGAACAGATCCGGAACATCCTTTATATTCAATCCGGCAATAACGTTCTCAAATTCTTGAAAACTATTCTGCCGTAATAAACAGGTGTCTGACCTGCGAACACAAATGGCACGAAAAGCGTAATCGAGCGCCTTATCGGTCAGTTTCTTAGCCCTTAGCCTGTCTTCAACAAATACATCGGTATAAGCGGTATATATGTCTGCTGCCGTACGAAGTAATGATTCATTGTCCGGGTCGCGGTACAGCATACTGTCAACCATCAACAGGTATGCCGGTCCGCCGGCTTCAACGGTAGCCAAGTCGTTGTTATTCAGGATAGCATGGGACAGGTTTTCGGTCATATCCACAGTGGCTGATGAAATAAAAAAAGAACATCCGGTAAGTAATATAGAGCATATGCTGATATAACTCAGCACGACAAAACAAAGAATACGCCGAAATCCAATGCAGCTAAGGTTTTCACAAAAGTCAGACATAAAACTCACTATCCTGTTTTATTGGATGAGTCATAAATTACAACGCGAAAAATCCAGGTTCACTTGACACATCTTTTTTTAGCAAAAAATGTTTAAATAAACAATAGGTAAAAAATTATGGCTATTACAATTTTTCCTATACCTTAAACCCAGACACTGAACATAGATTGGTCAAATTAATTTGATTTTTCATTCATTGAAAGGTATTTCGGTATAAAACTGAATCATACCAATATCGATTTGAGATATGTTCTTCAAAGCTTGGGTTATAAAGATGGTTTGAAAAGTTGTGAAACTCCGCTGGGAATTGATCGAAGGAATCTGTCAGATATTGATGGATTCTGCGCAGCACTGCTTTGCCACGATTGTCAAATGCATGGAAATCAAAAGCCTCTGGAAACTTTCCTGGTATAGAATATTCAAGATATTCTGAACCCATAGAATTTGATGGTATTTCATACAATATGAAAATCACCTTCATAATGAGGTGTAAAGTAATCACAAACCCGGGACGTTCCAAATATCACGCCCCGGGCCTGGGAGAAAGAATTATTTCTGCATCACCTTGTTGAAAATGGCCTCTGCTTTATTCGCCATATCTTCGGCCTTCTGCGCGGAGGCTTCAGCCTTGTCGGCCGCTTTTTCGGCTCGGTCTGCAGCGTCTTCAGCGCGCTGAGCATCTGCATCCAGCTTCTGTGTGCAATCCTGGGCTAACGCCTTGGCAGCCTGGGCCTCTTGAAGGGCCTGCTGAACCTGATCCTCCAGCACCTTCCCTTGCTGGGAGGCGGCACAGCTCATAAGAGTAGCTGCCAAAAATATTGATAATACCAGACACAACAAAACACGTCCATATTTCCGTATAATCATTTAATTTCCTCCACCGATTCCTTGTTTATTATAAAAATAGTATGTCGTCAGGAGTCCGACACTTCCCTATTGATTGAGGCATCACCCCCTTTCTTCAAAAAACCCACGCAAACTGGAACTCCGCTTTGTTTTTTAAGGGCACTTCTCACCGCCCCAAACGAGATGTCACTCCAAAGGCACAGCTCTTTCAATCGAGACATGATGTGCGCCGTCATATCCGGTATTCTTCCATAGATATCCGGATGAACTTCTATGAATAATTTCCCGTCCTGAACCCCAATCTTCACGGGCTCATAAATAATCTCAAAAGGGGTCCCAACGCAAATCTCTTCGAAAAATAGCTCAATATGTTCAGGGTACAAGCGGATGCATCCATGGCTGACAAGGCGTCCGATGCCCCAGGGAGAATTGGTTCCATGAATGCCATATCCATCAAGTGACAGTCCCACCCAGTATTTCCCCAAAGGGTTGTCCGGTCCCGGAGGAATCGATATGAACCCGTATTTTTGTCTTAGGGACTTTGGAACAACCCATTCGGGGTTCAACTTTCGATGGTTGATCCTGCCGGTAGCCACGGGTGTCTCCCAACCAACATCTCCGATCCCAATCGGGAATGTTGTCACCATACCGACTTTCGGAAGAAAATGATACAACCTCAATTCCGGCAGATTAACCACAACTCCGTGGTGCTGGGTCGGTGGCAAGATCCATCGGGTCGGGATGTCAATGCAACGTCCGGATTCCGGAATCCAGGGATCCATTTCCGGATATAGTAACTGGATTTCGTTGAAACCCAGGCCGAAATTCCTCGCAATGTCCAAAAGGGTTTCTTTGGGAGCGATAGTGTGATGCCGCATACATCCCACAATTGTTTTACCCGTACCATAGGAAAAACCAGCAGCAATTCCGGTTCGGCAGCCAATAGCCGTGAAAATACTTAACGCAAAAATCACTATCTTAAACATATGGATAAACACCATCAATAATCTTCAATTCGGTTAGTAATTTTACGTCTCGGAAATTCTACACCTTTTTGAAATTGGCGAAATCTCTATTTTTATTACTAACATATTATAATGAATATAACAATCCCAAAAACTGTCTTTTGAATAACCTACGCCCTTGTTAATCTGAAAAGAACGTTTTTTGAAAGGGATCTTATCAAGAAATGCCTATTGTTATTCAAGAGATGTTTTTCCCAAATTCAAAATACGAAAAAATGACCGATTTGGTTTATTTAGGTCATTATCTGTATTTATATGTTATTGTAATACTAAAATAATATTTTTCCTTGACAAGAATAACCGATTAACCTACTTGGTACCCAGTATTAACTGTTTTAACTATAGTGGTTGCGTATCTGATCTTAAAAAAAACTCTTTTTAAATCAAGTGTTACTGCCTGAATTTTGCAAGCACCAAATTAGCTGCATTCAGGTCTTAATACCAGGTATTTGGTTTTACGTTACAGGTCTATCGCGGATATGAAAAATGTGTTCTTAGCCGGGTACTCAACCAGTTATTTTTTCTACGCATTAACATTCATTACTTATCTCCTGAGATGGAGAAATACGTGGCGGTATCTATCCATTATCACCTTAACTGTCAATCTCCTGGTTTTGCTGCTCATTGCAATTTTATCCGGACATTTTCCCTTTTTTAATATCTTTGAATGCTTTTCATTCGTTACTTTCATTTTAGGGGGACTCGCACTTCTCTGCAGTCAAACTGAAAAATACAGACTCGATGCAAGAAGCTGGGTCTGGATTGAAATCCTTTTTCTTTTGGGAATAGTGCTCTTCTTTCCCAAAGAACCATCCTTTTATAGGCCCAATCACACATTCCTTTGGGTTATCCTGTTTCACGGTTTCAGAGAACTTGCCCTCGCAACCGTTCTTTTCTCAGCTGCTCATTTCATCCGTTTCCGAATGGCACGCCGGCGCAAACCACTCAAGAATCATATTCTCTTTAAGGGCAGAAACTTCCTGCTTTTGAGTACGGTATTTTTCCTCTGTTCGGAATACTCCGGCATGATCTGGTGCCAGGCAGGCTGGGGGGATTTCTGGCACTGGAGCGCAACCTTTTTCCAGTCAACCGTAATTATCCTCTGCCTGATGTTCGCCTTTCACATTCCCGGGAAAAATCACCGATCAGATGACATCAGATGTGTGATCGGCGCCGGAACTGCCCTGGTGATGCTGACAATTCAGGTAACCAAAGGATTGTCATGAAAAAGATCTCCGAACAGCTCGCCTCTATGTATGTTACGACGATTATTCTGGTGGTCTTGATTGCCTGGTTCACCTGGGGAATTCTCCTTGCCCAATCAAATCCATTTGGCCATGGATTTGATGTGATGAACAGCACCCTGGCTCCTGAATGGTTTTCACGGACTCAAGGACTTTCCCCTGTTGCTGAAATTCTGGTTTGTGGGCCTTTGTGTGGCAATGGCGGTTCTTGCAATTAACCTGGTCTTTTGTTCATGGGTTAAGATCTTAAAAATCATACGTATCAAATTGATCAAGAACAAGCTGGTCATGCTGATCATCCATATGGTCTTTGGTGCGGTGGCATTGGGCCACTTCGGAAGCTTCTTTTTCGGCTATCGATATGAGAACGTAACGCTTCAACAGGGCCAATCCTTTGCTTTCAAGGATGGGTACGCCCTGAACATCAGGGACGTTCATTTTGTGGACAATCATCATGTGCTTGCCAAACCACCTAAGGAACTAAACCCCGATCAATACTATTATAACGCCAACTTCTCGGAAGTTGTGTTGAGCCAAAACGGCGATCAACTTACCAGTGGCCGCATCTATTATTTAAAACCCCTTATATACAAAAATATTCAGGTGACACTGAAACGGTTTACGCCACCGAAAGGCATAAACGGCGGTAATCGTGCACTACTGAAACCGGGGGTTAAACTGGTTGTCAGCAAAAATCCCGTCAAGCCCCTTGTTTTTACCCTCTTCCCGGTAATGATTATTGGGATAGGGGTCTACACGATCATGACCTGGCGGCGGCCCGAGAACAAAAACGCAACACGGCAAACCCGAAGATCAAAAATATTTGATGATTAAGACTTGGTTTTGAAAAGGAGGAATAAAAAAGATGAGGTATTGCAAAGTTGTTGGTTTTTTATTCAATGTGTTTGTGCTGGCATTCCTTTTTACAACGGTTTGTGAGGCTGAGGAAAAAGCTTCGGGCGCAGAGGTGTATGAATTGGGTGAGGTGGTTGTAACCGCAAAACAGGAAGCGGTGAATTTAGCCACCACGGTGACAGAAGTGAGTTTGGAGGACATTCAAGAAAGAGGAGCTCAAACCGTGGCTGAGGCATTGGAGCAACTGCCTGCAGTTGATGTCCAAAAAGGTGGAAAGGGACAGGCTTTCGTCAGTCTTAGAGGGTTTGATCAAAAAGATGTTAAAGTGCTGATTGATGGGGTCCCTGCCCTGGAGACTTATTATGGAACCGTGGATCTGTCCATGCTCCCCATAGAGGCCGTTTCTAAGATAACCGTAACCAAAGGGGCGTCCTCCCTGCTTTATGGCGCAAATACCATGGGAGGGGTGGTAAATATCATTACAAAAAAAGCCGGGGATAAGCCCTTCACGGAACTGACAACATCTTTTGGGGATTATAACACCAGAAATGTAATTTTGAACCATGTCGCCTAAATCGACAAATTTAATTACTGGTTGACCTACGGGTATCGGGATTCGGACGGGTACAGGCTCTCGAATGATTTTGACAAAAATAACGGGCACACGGGTCTGGGTACGGAATTCAATGAAGACGGAAATAAACGCGACCTCAGTAATTATATAAAACGGACCTTGCATGCAAAAGTGGGCTTCGAACCGGATAAAGATACCCGCCTCTATTTATCCTTTGACTATCATAATAACGAACGAGGGGTCCCGACCGAGTATTCCCGGTATTGGGCCTTTAGCGAGTGGGACCAGTGGCATCTCAACCTGGCCGGAGAGAAAAAAATTAATGACGTTCTTACGGTTAAGGCCAGGGCATTCTATATAGAGCATGAAGATACTCTTAAGGATATAAGCTGGGATGCAAGCCACACCTCGGACAGAAAATGGTTCGAAACCAGTTCTTACGATGACTATTCTGTAGGAGGAATGGTTAATGCTTTTTTTTGACTTCGGACAGTGGAGTTTTCTGAAGCTTGGAACCAATTATACTAAGGATAACCACAAGCAGCAGGATTATCTAGACGACGACTGCTGGGGGGTCATCAAAGGATGGGATTCGCCTGGATATACTCCCGAAGAAGAATACGAGGCGGAAACCTACACCGTTGCCTTCGAAAATGAAATCAATCCCACAGACTGGATTTCTTTTGTATTTGGCTTTAGCTACGACTATTTTAAACCCAAAAAAGCCTATGATCAACCGGTTCCGGATGACGTTGATACGTTCAACCCCCAGGCAGGAGTGGTGTTTGATTTAACCACGGATACAAGCCTGCACGCGTCTATTGGAAAAAAGACCCGCTTCCCCAAACTAGTGGAACTTTATAGCGACCATGCCGGCGGCAACCCTGACCTTGATCCCCAAGAGGCCATTGCTTACGAACTGGGGTTCTCACATGATTTTTCGGAAATCTTCACGGCAAGCGTGGCCTATTTTTACAATGATATCGACGATCTTATTGAAAGGGTCCGGGACCCGGTGAGTGGCGAC
>CAZKDT010000062.1:0-10617 GCA_964551515.1 uncultured Desulfobacteraceae bacterium
TTATCCAATTATAATACGATACCGTATTTAAGAATACGTATGCGAAGCAGGATGTTCCGGATCAGGCCTGCTGTCGCCTCTGAACCTATCCATAAGAATCTGTTGAATTTCATCTCTGATGGGATTACGGGATCCCAAGCAGGATCGACAATTGATCAGGCCGCAGCCTTTGAGTTTAAGGTTGTTGTTGAAATCCGGAGACCTTGGTATTGATTTCTGACTGGAGTCGCTATGCATCATGTTGCTCCTTGTTTTTTAATCGACGGGTTGATACTTGTCGCCTTCCTGATGGCCGCTTTTACATTTTACGGCCAAATAAAAAGGCGTAGCTCGATGATTTTTCGATCTCGAGTTACGCCTTCACTTTCATCCGCACCCTGAATCGGCCGGAGGCCGTAAGACATTCCTGTTATTTAGATTCAATCAATACCTGTGTAAGTTTCTTGCGCAAAACCTCCAATCTTTTGGATTTAAACGCCTTTCTGCTTTCCTCCAGAACCTCTATGGTCTCCATGATGGCCTGTTTTAATTTGTTTTCATCAGGAAAATAGGTGGGCAATACGAGCTGCTTTAGGGTCTCATCACCTACTTTTTTTTCCAGCAAAGTGGTCATAAGGTAGCGCTGCATATCTATTTTTTGATGAAGCTCTTCAGCGCTTCTGTTAATGACAGTGACAAGGTCTTTCTTACTGCCGGCTTTCATATTAGTATTCCTTATCAAAATTAGAGAATTCTAACTTATATGGCAAAAAAATTATTCTACAATAATTTTACTGGCCATACCTTGACCGATGACCAGCCTGGAATCTTTTATGCCAACTATAAGCGGGCCATGCCCATTCCGATTTAAGACCCTGAGACTTACTCCCGGCACAAGTCCCATACTATAGAGCTTTGATCTTATTCCTCTTCCTCCGGTTATATCTACAAGCGTTACCTCTTGATCCGGATCAATTCTGCTGAGAACCATTCTAATTACCCTCCCTGTTTTCCATCGCGTCTATTTTTTCCTTGAATCCATCGAAAAATTCTTTCATGTGCTCCAGGCATTTTGCCCCGTCTCTGCCCTGTACGGTGTACTTATCAAAGCGATCAAGCCAGTTTGCGCCGGCCCGGGGACAGGATTGAACAAATTCCATAAATGCTATAAATCTGTCCAGTGTTGAGCTACTGATGGCATGTTCCATCTTACAGGCCTCTTCATCGGCTATTTTATCATCAATGTTTAGGAAATCTGTCAGAAAACTCCGCAACACACAGTGTCTCCGATGGATTTCCTTGCCAATAGCCCTTCCATTATCCGTCAGTTCCAGATACTCATATTTCTCGTAGTCAATCAGTTCCCTCTTACTAAGGGTTTTAAGCATACTGGTCACCGTAGGCATCCGGACCCCAAGCTTTTTAGCAATATCTCTTACCCGGACTACCCGCTTTTCTCTATCCAGATTAAAGATGGCCTCCAAATAATCTTCCATGGCCGGGGTCGGTGGCTTTAGCAAGGTATTTTTTACTCCTTTATTTTCCATACAGCGTTAACATTTTTATTAGAGAAATCTAATAATATTTTTGAAGTCTACCTAACGTTTAAAAAATCCCTTGTCAAGCTTTTTTTATCGAATTTTCATTTTTTGCCATATTTTGATCTTAAACTTGAAAATGTCAATGAAAGAACTTAGCGCTATTCGGGCGAACTTAAAAAATCTCTGACACGGATTTCACTGATTACACTGCCCTTTATTTTATAAATGCGGCAGCATTTATGAAATGGAAGCTAATCCGTGGTCATCAGTGTAATCCGTGTCTAAAAAGGAAATTCCTATACTATCAAGTTAGTTCGCTTCGCCTCGCATGGCAGGCGAGTCTGTGTCCAAAATTGGACTTTAAAAGGGGCGGTCTGTAAAAAAAATATTGACATTAAAACTTTTATTTCATAGAAAAAACACAAAAGCGTATCGTGAAGGTGCGACTAAAGCAAATTTTAGAATCAGTTTAGATTTTTCAATATAATCAAAAGCCACGAAGGCGACCAGGAATAAATCCTGTTATGTCTTTGTGGCTTTTTTTGTGAGGGTTTTTACATTGTTGCGGCGATCGAAAAAAAAGAGATCATATAAAGAAAATATTTCTATGGCGCTGCATTTTTTGTTTTTGTTGTTTTTTACCGGTACGATCAGCCTGCTCCTGCCTGGATCGCCTTTAGCAAAGGAGGATGTTGTCAAAAAGGATTCCAACAAAGACGGGAAGATAGACCAGATCGCCCATTTTGATAAACGCGGCAGGATCATCAAGCTGGAGATCGACAGCAATGCGGACGAGATCATGGACCGATTCCAGTATTATGAACAGGAGGAGGTCAAAAGGGTGGAAAGAGACACCAATCATGACCAAAAAATCGACGCCCGGGACTATTTTGAATCAGGGAAAAGAATCCGGCATGAACGAGCCTCGACCGAAACCGGCCAGGTAAATCAAATTATAGAGTTCGATTCTGAGGAACGTCCCTTGAAGATGCAAAAAGACACCACCGGAGACGGCCTGTTTGACAGCATCTACCACTTCAGGGAAGGAAGTCTATCCTCTTCCACAAAGGATACGAATGGCGATGGCAAGGTGAATGTCTGGCAGACTTACAGGGATGACAAACCCCTTGAAAGGCGCGTCGATGAAGACGGGGACGGCCAACTGGAAAGGATCATCTTTTTCGACACCGAGGGCCTTCCCAAAAAAAGCCGTCATGATCTGGACCGGGACGGCAAAATGGAAGTATTGCGCCTGTATCGCCAGGGGGTGTTATTGGAGCAGAAAAAGGACCTGGATCAGGATGGACGATTTGAGATCGTTACTCGATATAAGGATGATGTACCGGTTGAACAGCGAAAAGACGCGAATGGGGATGGCTGCTTTGACATGGTGACCCGGTTTAAAGATGGGAAACCGCTCTATCAGGAGAAGGATAGCAACTTCGATGGCAAGAACGATGTATTTGTTCATTATGATGCCCAGGGCTATGCGGAAAAGATCGAGGAGGACACCCGACACACCGGTCGGATTGACAGGATCAGGACTTACCGTAATGGGGAGCCGATCAAGGTGATTTACGATGCCGATGGAGACGAGTTTAAGGAAACCGTGACGTTTTTCAAAAAGGGGAAACCTTCCTTGCAAACACAGGATGCCAATCGAGATGGAAAGCCGGATACAATGATCTATTTCAACGCCAGAGCAGAAAAGGAAAGGGTCGAAAGCGACACCAGCCTGGACGGGAAGATCGATACCTGGGAGTATTATCGAGATGGTCACCTTGTAAGGGCAGAAAAAGACGATGAAGGAAACGGAAAAGTCAGTATGAAGGTATTCTACAAAAAGGGGAAAAAGCGTAAGCTCATTCGGGACAGAGACAATGACGGTCATTTCGAGATCACCCAGTGGTTTAACAGATCCCCGTGGTCCATGGTGATGGAGCTGGATGGAGACGGAAACGGGAAGCCGGAGGGTCGGTATTGTTATAAAAAAAATGTGTTGAGGCTCAAAGAAGTTGATGAAAACGGCGACGGAAATTTTGACTTGAGGGAGCATTACAATTCTGAAGGCAAACTTTTAAGGAGCCAGGAGGATGATGAGGATGCGGGACGGTTTACCATCACCTGGTTTTACAACGATGCTGAAGAAGCCATCCGTGCAGAGAAAGACAATAACCACGACGGCCACATAGACATATGGTACCACTACGATAAAGGCAACGTAAAGATTGTAGCGGAAGATACAAATGGTGACGGAAAGCCTGATCTGTGGGAGGAATACGACGAGTCGGAAGCGCTGGTGAAACGTTCGAAGGATCTGAATTTCGATGGTACACCAGATGTATCGGATCAATAATCTTTTTATTTGACACGGATTGCACGGATTACACGGATTTTTAAGAAAAAAAATATTTATAATCTGTGAAATCGGTGAAATCCGTGTCTGAAAATTGAGAAAGGAATATTTAAAATGATTGAATTTTTATCAAAAGGGGGTGTGCTCGTGGGCCCCATTCTGATTTGCTCCGTGCTGGCCCTGGCCATCTTTCTGGAGCGTATGATCCGTCTTGGACGGTTGCGGATCAGGGGCTATGGCCTGGTGGAAAAAATTGCTCGACACATAAAAAATGGTGAGGATCACCAGGCATATGAACTGGCCAGCACTAACGATACGCCGATGACACGTATCCTGGCGCAGGCAATGGAAGTCAAAGATCAAGATCGGGAAACCCTGGAAACGGTTATTGTCCATTCTACGGACGGTGAGGTCAGGGAACTTTCCCGCTATCTCCAGGCACTGGCAACCATTGGAAGCATTGCCCCATTGCTCGGTCTGCTGGGGACTGTGCTGGGCATGATCAAGGCATTTATGGTAATCCAGGAGATGGGGGGCAAAGTAAACGCAGCGGTCCTTGCCGGTGGCATCTGGGAGGCCATGTTGACCACGGCTATGGGTCTTGCCGTGGCTCTTCCCACCATGTTGGCCCACAGCTATCTGGTTTCCCGTGTGGACAGATATGAGGCCCAGCTCCAGGACGGAACCGTGACGTTTATCAAGGCCCTGGGCAGGAAATCTTAAGGGAGGTAATTATGCTTGTTCATCCTAAACGCAGAGAACGTATTAAGGTTCAAGTCCCTTTGACGCCACTTATTGATATTGTTTTCCTCCTTCTGATCTATTTTCTTCTTACCACCAATTTTATGGTGGATGAAGGGATCAAGGTCAAATTGCCCCAGGCCAGGGCTGCGGCGCCCCAGACCGAGGAGACGATCACGGTCTATGTGGATCAGCAGGGCAGGGCCTTTCTTGGAACCGAGGAGGTCTCCATTGCCAGGCTCTTTGACCGGCTCAAGGAGATGATCGGCGGTCAGCAGAATAAACTGGTGGTGATCAGGGCGGACCGGGCGGTGATTCTGAATAAGGCTGTAAAGGTCATGGATATTGCAAAAGCAGCCGGGGCCGGAAGGCTCTGTTTAGCCACGGAAAAAGATTTTTAGTTTTTTTTAGACACGGATTGCACGGATTACACGGACTTTTTGAAAAAAATTAAATTTAATCCGTGAAATCAGCGAAATCCGTGTCTAAAAATATGAGGAGGCCCAATGAAATATTCCAAACTTACTGAAAAGATAATCAAGGCGGCTTATACAGTTCACAATGTCATGGGCTTTGGTTTTCTCGAGAAGGTCTACCAAAACGCTCTGATGATAGAATTGCGAAAGACGGGCTTAAGCATTTTGAGCGAAGAACCCATCACCGTTTATTACGAGAATGAGATCGTTGGAGAATATGTTGCCGATATTGTTGTTGAAGGTAAGGTTATCTTGGAATTGAAAGCCGTTAAAGAATTGACCGAAATTCATGAAGTACAACTTGTCAATTATTTAAAAGCAACCGGTATTGAAGTAGGTTTGCTCATAAATTTTGGTCACTCAGTTCAAATAAAAAGAAAAGTATTTGATAAAATAAAACCTTAATCCGTGCAATCCGTGAAATCCGTGTCTGAAAACAAAAGAAAACCCAACCGGCTTTTTCGAGGTTTGATTGGTGTGTCTCTTGCCATACACATCGTTATCTTTTTGCATATCTCCGGGCTTTATAACTCAAAGGCGTTGAGCTACATTGAGCTGACCATGCAGTCCATATCAAAACCCAATGCACGGGCTATTCCAAGGCCGCGTCAAAGGTCCAAGGCGCCTAAGCCCAAGGATGTAAAAAGGCTCAAAGTCAGCCGTCAGTTGGTGCCTCGCCTTAAACCGATGAAGTTGGAGTCGGTTGAAAAAAACCTTCCCGACAGCCTTGTGGAGGGAATTAGCATGCCGGATATCCCTACTTCAGGTTTGAACATCGCTGACTGGAGCCCGGGAGAGCTGGTGGCCTCCGGAGATTACATGACTGCCCACAGCTATCTGGATATGGTGAGGCTCAAGATAGAACGACACAAGAAATATCCTGATACAGCCAGGATCAGGCAGATAGAGGGCCGTGTCGTCGTTCGATTTGTAATCACCCCTGATGGAAGTGTTCGTGAGCTGGAGGTCGCAAAAGGCTCCAGAAACAATGCCCTCGATCTGGCGGCCCTCAGGGCCGTGCAATATGCTGCCCCCTTTCCAAAACCGCCCAGGAATCTTTTTAAGGAAGAAATCCCTCTGGAACTTACCATCGTCTTTGAGCTCACCTGAAGGTAAACCAATTTTTCAGGAATCTACTGCGCAATAAGGAATTGCGCTTTTAAACCTCGACGGTCCTCAGACCAGGTCGGCAAGAAACCTGTGGGCAGAGGCGGTAAAGATATAAGTATGTGGTCATTTTTACCCCCATCGGAAAATACACGCGAGTTTTTTTTGATACTGATTAATATACTCGCTTTTTCAAAGTTTCAAGGCTTTTTAATTATTTTGACACGGATTTCACGGACGTACACGGATTTTTAAAGAATATTCTCTAAATTACATGCTCACTTTTTATCGGTGAAATCTGTGAAATCCGTGTCAAAAGGCAAATGGATAGTTATTTCGTTTTCCCAAATTGTTATCCGGGCATTACTGACCATGGATAGGACGTCGAAGTTTCATTTTTTTGGTTGACAGATGACTGCTATTCATGTAGCGATCATTTTTATTTGCAACAAGAAGTTGCGGTAGTAATCGCTGACCGTTTCAAAAATACAAAAGAATAAAGCCACGAAGGCCATGATCCTCGAAAGGATCGGAACCATCGTGGCTTTTTTTATGGGCGAATTAAACAAAAGGAGGTGATAGTGAAACATTGAAAAACAAGGAGTATGGGAAAGCAGCCATCCCCGGCCAGGGTTTGCAGGCCGCCTTCCCGGTGAAGCCCCCTCGGGTTGAGGGATGCTTCGGCTATTTCATATCACCGAAGCATTTCCCTGTCAATTCAGATTCATTCTGGCCACCAACTCCGAGGACAATCTTTCCAATATTTGTCAAATATCAAAGGAGGATGAAATGAGGATTTTTGGAAAACAATTGGGAGTATTAGGTCTGAGTTTTGCTTTAATAGTGGGGGTATTCTCCATGCCTGCCAGCGCCCATTTTATGTGGGTCAATGTGGGAGATTATACTCCATCAACAGAGAGGCCGGTGAAGTTCACTATTGGGTGGGGACATGGTTTTGCCAGTCCCGTAGGCAATGTTCTCTATAAGCAGAAAGGTCTCGATAAGATATTCATGCTCGATCCGAATGGCAAGAGATTGAGAATAGAACCAATCAACGAGATCGATTTTAAAGTGGAAAGGCCATTGAAAAAGGAAGGCGCATATCTGGTGGTGGCCAAAAGAAAGGAAGGATTTCGTACCAAGACCACTGAGGGATATAAGCGCCAGTCCAAAAAAGGCCTTAAGAATGTTATCCAATGCAGCTATTCAGGCGGCTATGCCAAGGCTGTAGTGGATGTTGGAAAAGGAGGAAGTGAGATCTTTTCCAGACCGGTCGGTCACACACTTGAAATTGTCCCGCTAAAAGATCCTGCTCGTCTGAAAGAGGGTGATTATTTGCCGGTAAAGGTGCTCTATAACAGTGAACCTCTGAGAGCCGAGCTTTATGCTACCTATGTCGGATTTTCCACTGAAGGTGCCTGGGCTTATAACGTTAAAACAAATAAAGAAGGTGTGGGGAGGATAAAGATACTGAAATCGGGCATTTGGCTGATAAAGACAGGGCATAAGGTCCCCTATCCTGATCCAAGGGAATGCGATCAGTATTCATACTCAGCCACTTTGACCTTTGAGGTGAAGTGAGAACCTGAGGTAATGATTATTGGATTGAGCGATTATCAGGGGGGGAGGTTGTAGTCTCCCCCCTGCCCAAAAACTCAGTGAGGGGTTTTGGCAGGCCCTAAAATCGGAAATACAGAAAGGAAGGTTTAAAATGAAGGGGTTGAGGTTTCTTGTTGTTTTAATGTGGATTATGAGTCTTGTTTTGTCCCGGATGGGATGGGCAGAAGAAGAGGAAGGAGTCACTAAGCTTGAAAAGGTGGTGGTTACGGCCACCAGAACTCCCCACTTGCTCAAAGATGTGCCAGTGGAGACGGTGGTTATCACCAGGGAAGATATAGAGAAATCGAGCGCCCAGACCATCTCCGACCTCCTCGGCTATACCCCTGGGATATTTGTCCGGGCAGAGGATACCCCGGGTGCGTCTGCCTGGAGAGCAAAGGTAAGGGGGTTGGACTTCAACAGCGGTTATGGTCTAGTCCTCATCGACGGCCAGAGGGTCAAGGGGGGAGGAATGGGTGAGTACGGCATAGGGCTGAATCAGATCCCTTTGGAGATGATCGAGAGGATCGAGATCGTAAAGGGCCCAAGTTCGGTCCTTTATGGCAGCGACGCCTTGGCTGGAGTGGTAAACATCATTACCAAATCTGCCCCGGAAAAGCCGAACTTCGGTCTCGAGGTAGCTTCCGGCACCCATAATGTCAATATTGCTGATATTTGGTTCGGTGGCAAACTAGGTAAACTGGGGGTTTACATTAATGCCAATTACGAAGAGTCAGAGTGTGGTAAATATGGCTACCGGTCGGATCGGAAAGAGGACTATTATCGGGATCGACTGGACGCCAAATTCTCCTATGATTTCGCAGAAGATGTCAAATTATCGCTCGGTATAAATGTGGAAGATTGGGATCGGGAGCGAGAGTACGAAAGCGGGGTAAAACGTTATACCGACAAAAAGAAGTATCGGGTTTCCCCGGGGCTGGAGGCTACCTTTGAGGATGGTTCCATGCTGAAAATCCAGGGGTACTGGTATGATTGGGACTTCGATAACAAAGAGTCCGGCGGCACATCAGGCTTTACGCCCCTGCAGGGTGACATGTACTACCGGCAAGGTGAATTCCAATATACGAGACCCCTCACCAAGATACATCTCTTTACCGTTGGATCCGAATATCTGGAAGAGGAACTAGACTATAACCTTGCCCACGAAACCATCGATACCAAGAGCTTTTACTTCCAGGATGAGATGAATTTCTTGCTCTGGAAACCCTTCTCAGTGGTGCTGGGCGGACGACTCGATGATCACTCCGAATTCGGCAGTGAATTCTGTCCCAAATTAAGCCTCATGCTTGAAGCTGCTGAGAAGACTAAGATCAGAGCTTCGGTAGGCCGGGGGTTCAAGTCCCCTACTATCCGCCAGCTTTATTATGAAACTCCCTTTCAGCATGGCAACCATTGGATAAAGTCCAATCCCGATCTGGACGCCGAATATTCGGTGGGTTACTCCCTGGGTATAGAGCAAGTCGTCGGGGAAAAGTGTCTTCTCAGTTTGACCTTTTTTAGAAACGACCTTAAGGATAAGGTGGTATCCGTGGAGACAGATGAGGTCATTGAGGGCATCCCGGTGAATACTTATGAAAACGTGAAGGATGTTCATACTCAAGGGGTGGAGATGAATTTTAGGGCTGAAATATGTCAAGGTCTTACCGGGGTGTTCGGCTACACCTACCTTGATGCCGAGGATGAGGGGACAAATAAGGACCTTACCTATAGCCCGGAGAATACCTTTAGCGCCCGGCTTACCTATGATTATAAACTCTGGGGTCTCATTACCAGCATAGGCACCCGCTATACTGACAAGATGTACAAGAATTCAGATAATACTAAAGAAACTGACGATTATTTTCTTACCGAAGCCAAATTGATTAAAAAGTTGACTAAATATGCAACTATCTCGGTAGAGGCCAATAACATATTTGACTCCGATTACGGAGACCCCGACAGCGAATGGGCTGGCCCTACGTATCTTACCCGGTTTAAATTGAGTTTCTGAAATCCAAGTAGAACCGAAGATGGGGATACATAGTAGAACCTATCCGGCGGCGGGCAAAAAGAAAGGAGAAAATTATGCGCTTGACGGCTTTCCTGGCAATTGTTCTTTTCGCCACTGCACCTTTTTGCCTCCATGCCCACGGGGTGACAGGAGAAGTAGGAGGGAAAGACGGGTTAAGCTGATAAACCAAAAGGCATGGATCAGATCTTCGGACGGAGCTGTTTCAAAGGCCGGTCTGACTCAGGAGAGAGAAACCGTGGCATTGGATTTTCCCTCAGAGCTTAATCCCGCCAGGTTAAACGGCCTTTATCTTACGGCCGAGTGTACGGATGCGGGGTCTGTGGATATCGATTCAGACGGTAGAAACGAAAGGGTTCATTATCGGGAATGTTGCATTAAGTACACTTTTATAATAAAGTTTAATAACAATAGTTTAACAGATATTCTTGTGAATATATTGATATTCTTAATTCTCTTAAAATCCTTGCTATTTCTATCTTAAATGGATAATTTCTATTTATTCTAATAGTGCACTTTTTGTCATCATATTGAATGCTCGCTCCATGTTCTATCATTAACTCTCGAATGGTCTCCATTTTATGGTGTCGCCATTCCGGGGGGAGAAATTTTTTTTAAACCATTCAAACAGGTTATATGCAATTACTACAAATTGAAGATAGGCCTCACAGGCTCGAAACTTCTCAGAAGGCATTTTGCCTGCGTTAAAGGGATTTTTAGCTTCTTTGAAAAAGTTTGGGTCAACCGGAACTGATGTGGAATAATTTTTACGGAAATCACAGCAAGTCA
>CAZKDT010000063.1:0-10601 GCA_964551515.1 uncultured Desulfobacteraceae bacterium
TCCCCCAAAAATTAAGGAGTCACGATTATTTTTTCAAGCTGAATAACGAGGTCTGAAGTTACAATTTTCAAAAGGTCCGCATGCTATCTTATATCTTATATCTTATTCCGTTCAAATGTTAAGATTTCATTTACGATTTCTTGACACATAAACAGCCGTCATACTATATTTATAAAATTTGAAGTTTCGTTAAAAATTGCCCTTTTTTTTAGGCAAAAACCTTGGATAAACAAAACCCTGTGTTGTTTGTTTCTGATAACTGGTACTGGATAACCCCCTCCAATGCTGAGTATTTGGTGATTATGAAAGAATTTTTCAAAGTTACAGATTTAAAAAAGGTCCTTGAATACACATCTGATTTCCCTAGGGTTGAAACTGAAGAAGTGGCGCTTAGTAAAGCAGTCGGAAGGGTGCTTGCCCAAGATATTGATGCGGACACGGACCTTCCTGATTTTACACGATCCACCATGGACGGCTATGCGGTTCGTGCTTCCTCGACCTTTGGCGCATCGGAAGCAAATCCCGCATATCTTTCTGTCATAGGCTTCATCAGTATGGGTGAATCTCCCTCTTTTCCCATCGGAATCGGACATGCCGCAGGGATTGCAACCGGAGGCATGTTACCGGAGGGGGCCGACAGTGTTGTCATGATAGAACACACGGAAGCAGTGGACCACACAAGTATTGAGGTATACCGAAGCGTTGCTCCCGGACAGAATATTCTTGAAAAAGGCGAGGATATCAGTAAAAATGCCGTTTTGGTTCCAGGCGGGAAAAGACTCAGAGCCCAGGAAATCGGACTTCTGGCCGCCTTTGGCCAAAACAGAGTCAAGGTTTACAAAAAACCGGTCATCGGTATCATCTCTACCGGAGACGAAATCGTTCCCATTGATGAAACGCCGGGCCCTGGCCAAATTCGAGATATAAACATGTATACCCTCTCCGGCCTTGTAAAAAATACCGGGGCTGACCCGGTTACCTTTGGAATTGTTCGGGACGACGTTAATGATCTTTTGAAAAAATGCACCCTGGCTCTGGACAAAACAGATATGGTCTTGATTTCAGGAGGAAGTTCGGTGGGCACCCGAGATTTTACCATCGAGGTGCTCACCGCACTTCCCGATGCCCAAATCCTTGTACACGGCATCTCTATAAGCCCTGGAAAACCAACGATTCTGGCCAAATCCCACCATCACGCCATATGGGGCCTGCCCGGACAAGTGGTTTCAGCCATGGTTGTCTTTGAAGTCGTAGTGAAACCCTTTATTGAACAAATCGGCGGCCTTTCCATCGAACACAAAAAAGAGTTCAGACTTCCCGCGCGACTGAGCAGAAATATTTCATCTTCCCAGGGAAGAGCCGATTATATCCGGGTATGTTTAAATCAGAAAAACGGCGTGCTTTGGGCAGAGCCGATTCTTGGGAAATCAGGACTGATAAACACAATGATAAAAGCCCACGGCCTGATTGAAATCGGGGTAAACACCGAAGGGCTGGACAAAGGCGCCGAAGTCGAGGTAATCCCCGTTTAAAAATGGAGTAATAAAATGAGCAACCAACGCAATATATATTTAAACATGAAAACCCTGAAACAAGCTCGAGAAATTCTCTTTGAGCGGTTCTCCCTCTCTCAACCTCTTTTAAAAGAGACGATTTCGGTTCCTGACGCAGTGGGCCGGGTTCTGGCTGAACCGGTATTCGCCGTAATCTCCTCTCCCAATTTTCACCTGGCTGCAATGGATGGAATCGCCGTAACAGCGGCAATGACCTTTGGCGCTTCAGAAACACGGCCAAAGGAACTGATTATGGATACGGACGCTTTTTATATAAATACCGGCCACAAAATGCCTGAAAACACGAACGCAGTCATTATGATAGAGCATGTTAATGAGATAGGCAAAGGCCGGGTCGAAATTGAGGCGCCGGCATTTCCTTGGCAGAACGTCCGAAAGGTCGGTGAAGATATCGTGGCAACCGAGCTTCTCTTCCCCCATAACCATATAATAACTCCTTACTGTGTGGGGGCCCTTCTTTCAGGAGGCGTTTTTAGGGTGCCGGTACGGAAAAAACCAAACATACTGGTTATTCCCACCGGGTCTGAGCTGGTAGACTGGCGTAACACATCTCTTGAAAATCTTAAACCGGGTCAGGTGCTTGAAACAAATTCTTTTGTTCTCGGCAAATTGATCGAGTCGTGGGGCGGCAGCTTTGTCCGCCATGAAATGATGACTGACGATCCCGAAATAATAAAACAAGCCGTTCTAAATGCGGTCAACACTGATGTTGATATGGTACTGACCGTGGGGGGATCGTCGGCAGGATCTGAAGATTATACCAGAACTGTTATTGAGGATCTCGGCCGGGTGCTGGTCCATGGTGTTACCATTATGCCCGGAAAGCCGCTCATCATCGGCGCAATAAAAGACAAACCCATCTTCGGTATCCCGGGGTACCCGGTATCCGCAATAATTGCCTTTGAACAGTTTGTAGGTCCGTTACTGGCAATGATGCTGGAACAGCCGGAAAGACAAAGACCCACGGTTACCGTAGAGCCGACAAAAAAGATTGCCTCAAAACTGGGCGTCGAAGAATTTATACGGGTAAAGCTGGGAGCTGTGGGCAATAGAATTGTGGCTACTCCCCTGCCCCGCGGCGCCGGGTGTATCACCACCCTAACCCAGGCGGACGGAATTATCCGGATACCGAATAATATTGAAGGGTTAACGCCACATGGGCCGGTCACCGCCGAACTGTTGCGTCCTCTGTCTTCCATAAAAAATACGGTAGTGGTAGTGGGAAGCCATGACAACACCTTGGACATTCTGGCAGACCAGATTCGCACAGGGCATAAAAATCTTACCCTCTCATCAAGTCATGTGGGCAGCATGGGCGGACTCATGGCCATTAAAAAAGGGGTTTGCCATTTGGCAGGATCACATCTTCTGGATACCCGGGACAGTTCTTACAATATATCCTATCTAAAAAAACACCTCCCCGATGTCAGAGTAAAACTGGTGAATCTGGTTCTTCGGGATCAGGGACTGATTGTACTTCCGGGAAATCCCAAGGCCATCAACGGCATTGAGGATCTTGGCCGTAAGGATGTCACATTCATCAACCGGCAGGCGGGCTCCGGCACAAGAATTCTTTTGGATTTCCGCTTAACGCAGCTGGGCATTGATCCAGCTTGTGTCAACGGATATGAGAATGAAGAATTTACCCATATGTCGGTGGCCGTGGCCGTACTCAGCGGCGCGGTGGATGTGGGACTTGGAATCTATGCCGCCGCAAAGGCCCTGAATCTCGATTTTATCCCGGTGGTCACGGAACAGTACGACCTGATTATTCCCGAAATATTCTATGAATCCGAAAACATCCGGATCCTTCTCGACACTATTAATTCTCCCGAGTTCAAAAAGAGAGTAGAATTTTTAGGAGGATACTCGACTGAAAAAACTGGAAAAGTAATTATATAATTGTGGATTATATATGAACAGTCAAGTATTTAACAAAAAGAAAAGAATCAAAAAATGGCTTCAAAAAAAACCTGTGGGGCAGGCTTTCCAGCCTGCCATAAATTATGGCAATCTAAAACCATTATTAAAAGAAGACTTGAGCTTAGTTCATCAGCACAAAAGAAGATTACCCCATTGGGAGAAGGAAGGATCTACATATTTTATTACCTTCAGAGTCAATAAAGCTCTTGGCAAACCATTAATAGAATCTGTTCTGGCAGATATAGTAGAAGAAGCTTTATGGTTTGGTTATGGAGAAAGGTATACTTTAGATGGTTATGTTGTGATGCCGGATCATGTTCATTTACTCTTAACACCTTTACATGGTTGGAAATTGTCTAAAATTCTACAATGGATAAAGGGGTATACTTCAAGGGAAATAAACAAAATTCTTAATAGAAAGGGATCATTCTGGCAGGATGAAAGTTTTGATCATCTGATTAGAAATGAAGCCGACTGGTTAGATAAATTCAAATATATCCATAATAATCCGGTTAATGCAGGATTAGTAGACAGGCCGGAAAATTATGAGTTTAGTAGTTTAGTAACAATGCATAGTAAAGGCAGGCTGGAAAGCTTCGGCAGGCTGGAAAGCTTCGGCAAGCTGGAAAGCCTGCCCCACAGGATGAAACACAAATACAAGTTGATCGACCATACGGCGGATTTCGGAATCCATGTTTATGGTTCGGATTCAAAGGAGCTTTTTGCCAATGCCGCATGGGCCCTGTTTGATGTTATTACGGAAATCGATCGGTTGGCAGGCCTCGACTCCTGTGACATTGAGGTGTCCGGGGATGACTGGTGCGATCTTATGGTAAACTGGCTCAGAGAAGTTTTGTACCTATGGAACGGAAAAGAATTGTTAGTAAAAAAAGCCCGAATTCTGTCTCTCTCTGAAAGCAACCTGTCCGCAACCATCGAGTGTGATCCCTTTAACCCTGACCGCCATGTGATAAAAACTGAAATCAAAGCCGTAACCTACCACCAGATCCAGGTAACCGGCAGCTCTACCGGATGGGAGGCAAGGATCATATTTGATATTTAGACGTCCCGACCAAAACTTGATTTGACAGAATGGTAGGCCGGGTCAACACATCGCTTGACAGTTCATTTTTCGGAATTTGATATCACAACCAATTGAACTGTTGCCAAAATGGAAGATAGCGATAATCACAAATTTTGATTTAATTGACCTTATAAAAAATAAAGATCCGGGTCCAGGCGCCGCCCTGGAGGGGCTCTGCCCCGGAGGGAGGGCCTGGCTTTGATTATCCCCAGAGGGGATTTAGTTTGCCAGCACTTAACGATTTGTGGAGTATTGGCACATGGGGCCTTGTCGACTCTGTCACTATTCCTTATAATGCCCGTTTTATTGCAGTCCGTGAGAATGGGACTCGTCTATATGTTTCTGAACATTCGGGAAATGAATGTTATGCCTTTGACGTCAACGACGAATCACTTACCTATGGTGATCATTTAATTCTGGGAGATGGTTTTGTTTCCATGAACCTTGTTGTCAATGAAGAACCCGCATTGTGGGTGGCTCCTGTCAACTACCTCCTCCTTGGACAGTGATTATTAGGTAACAGGGGGATTTTTCTCAGGGCCGAATCCTCGCTCTGGTCGTTCCGGCCCATTTCACCTATCCTGGACCATAAGAGGGGTCACCCTTTGGCTTTTCTATCGCTTCCTGAAGAGTTCAAATTTGCTTTTAATCTTTGAGGCGTTGAAGGGCATTCACCACAATCAAATGAGACTATTACAGGTAAAACATCCAGGTGTCTGGCGCCATGTAATGAAACGGAAGCGATGGAAAGAACAAGAATCTTCTCATTGGGTAAAGAAAACTTTCATGGTATGTCCTCTGGCGAAATGATGCTTTCAAGCAAGGAAATCAAAAATGGGAGATCATTCTGAACGGTTTCCCAGACGATTACCATATCAACGCCATCATAATCATGGATCATAACATTACGCATACCAACCATTTCATACCACGGCAAATTTTGGAAAGCGCTTTTTGTTTCCTCAGAAATTCGACCCGCAGCCTCTCCTATAATCTCAAGCCGCCGAATAACGGCATCCTGGCATTGAAGATCATTCAGAAACTCTTCTTTGGTTTTTTTACCAACATAAGTTATAGTGAGCTTGGCGGCTTCCAAAATGTCAAGGATATATGCTTTATCACGTTGCATAGACAGCCTCTGCTGATTTTAAAATAGCATTTCGGCGCAAGTAATTCCGGCTGGATTCAATTCCGCGACGACTGATAATGTCCACATTGCGACCGAATATATCTTTGAGTTCGCTTTCCATATTGACAAGATCAAACAAAGTGTGTTTGGCATTTTCGTCAAAAGTAACAAGCACATCAATATCACTGTCGGAACAGAACTCCGCCCTAAGTACTGAGCCGAATAAATAAAACTCACGTATTCCCCACTTCTTACAAAACTCGGCAATCTTTTCCTTTGGGATATGGATTTGTATTTTTCCCATCAGTCGATCTCCATAATTTTTAAGCTTTCTATACCACGATCATCCACAATCTTAACGGCTATGCAAAGGATAGCCACTCCCAAATAGTATTTTTTTGAGTATCCCGGCATTTTTGGTACTTATGATTCACCATCAATTATAGCTTTTACGTCAGCAGGGTTTCTGGATACCGCCCATTTCCAGTTCCCAAAACCGCCGTGTTCATTGACCGCTTGCACCCATTCGTTCAAAAACTCGTATTTTGTTTTATCACGCAATGTGTCCTTTCCTTTGGTTTCAAGGATCAGAAATTCACCGGTTTTAAGCTGAAGAATAAAGTCCGGTCGATATTTTCGGACAATACCGTCAAAGATATAAAGGATTTCGAATCCCAAATGGTCATTCTTGACCCAGGCCATAACATGAGGATTACGATCAAGCTCGAATGCTTCGCTGGCCTCCCAGGTGCTGTCAAAAACACACATATTAATGTGGGATTTTCGGGTATGTTCGCAAGGTTTACCTGTAAACCAGGCTTGCATGCCTCCGGTGGAGCGGATGGGATAATCTTGGTCAAAGATCGGTTCAATGGATTCTGAATTTTCAAATCGGATAGCCTCCCATATATGCTGAACCACCTTGTTCATGTTAAGAGTCAGAAGTATCCTTCGCTTGACATCATTCCGGTAAAAAAGCAACGGCTCAATCTGAATTCTGTCCGATTCAAGAAAAGATTCCACAAGCCGGATCAGTTGGGCCAGCAAAAATTCCCTGTTCCCCTTCCAGTTGGGTTTCATCTGGTCAAAGACATCTCGTGCGGTCTCAAAAATAATCTTCTGCATCCTGAATTTTCGTCCCAGATCTTCCAGATCAATTATGGATATTTGGGTCACATCAGGCTTTCCTTCTACTATGGGAGCCAGTTCCGCCAAGGTTGCGGTATTATATGCCGATAATTCCAGAAGCGGAACCTTATTCATATCCAGCGTAAGTATGGGTTTGTATATATGTTCGATGCGGATGATGTTCGGCCAGCCTATTTCGAATTGCTGTTTTTCAATAACAGGCTCAATGCGCGTTTTGGGTGGCGGCGGCGGTGGCGGAGGTCCGTCCTGGGATTCGTGCGGCAAAAAAGTAAACGGCACCCCGAAAATATTCACGTATTCGGCTTCGAGCAGGTTTGTTTCAGGATTAACATCATAAGACGTTCTCCTGAGGCCACGACCCACGACCTGCTCGCAAAGTAACTGGCTGGAGAACGCCCGAAGACCCATAATATGGGTGACGGTTTTTGCATCCCAACCTTCGGACAGCATTCCCACGGATATCACTTTCTGAATCAGTGCCCCGGGCTTTCCGGTTTGGCCTACGGTATCAACCGTCCGGCGTAAAACCTCCGCACGCTCTTTTTTGGATAGTTTTCGTTTCAGGGTATCTTCAAAACCATCCTCTTGATTTTCATCGACGATGGGGGCGGCTTCTTCCTGAGACTCTGCCAGTTCAAGGACTTTGGAATCGATGTGAAGGGTCCTTTCCTGAATGCACAGTTCATCAATACGGACTTTATTATGATCAAAGGCATATTTTACGCGGGCCGCCGTCTCTGTCCGATTCGCAACAGAAATCATTACCGGAGGAGTTGTGAATCCCGCCTTTTCCCAGGCGTTAGCCGTTTCCAGCCAGTCTTTGCCCAAAAGATAATACCCGTTGGTTATCAAATCCGGCAAAGGTTCATGCGCTTTAGCTTTGCGGTTAATGTCGTCTTTGACTTCCGCATCATTATAAATATGATAAAGGCGGGATTTATAGTCTTTCGTTAATTTGCCGTCATCGCGGATAACCACCCTCGGAGTCTTGACCAGCCCGGATTCTATAGCGTCATTTAACCCGAAATCACTGACAATCCATCCGAAAAGCGCCTCTTCAGAGCTTTTCTTGCCGGACGGGGCAAACGGAGTGGCTGAAAAATCATGGCAAACCAGGATATTTCTCGTCTCATGGATGCGATCCAGTCCACTCACCCAGATGGTCGCTTCCTCAAGCTGTGCTTTCTTTACCCCTTTTATTTTCGACTCGGCGGGTACGCGCCATGCATGGTGTGCTTCGTCATTGATGATTAATATGTTTGTAGCATTTGCCATCTCTCCCAGCACTTCACGGACATAGGCCTCGTTGCTTTTTACACCCCGCTTATCCACACTTTTCTTTTTGGCGATCTTTTCTTTACTCTCCCATTGAAGGACATGCCAGTTGCGGATCAGGATCTTTCCCTGGCGCAGCTTCTCCTTGAGTCCGACGGGTACAATATTGAACTCATCATAATAGTTTTCAGCAGCCCAAGGAAAGAGCACCTGGAGACGACTTTTTACCGTAAGACCGGGCGCCACAACAAAAATATATTTGGAATAGCGGGCATCCTGAGGATAAGTAACTTTATTCAACACCTGCCAGGCAATGAGCATGGCCATGACGATTGTTTTACCGGACCCGGTAGCCATCTTTGAACACAAACGATCAAACGGACCGCCGTCCGAGGGTATCTCTATTCCTACTTTTTGAGCATCGGGCGCTTCAGTAAGCCAGATAAGTGTTTCTATGGCTTCCATCTGGCAGAAAAAGAACCGGCGATACTCTCGCTCTTCAGGATTTTGCCAGTGTTCCAGCAGACGTTTTGTAATTCCCGTGATACCCGAGTATCCTGATTCTCGCCATGCGTCTACTCTGGATCTAATTTGCTTCACCAGCGGGATTTCAACAAACACACCGGGATCATCAAAGGCTTTTGATCGTTCCGAAGCTACCACATAGCCGGCCGGACGCCTGCCGTCCTTGAGACTAAACAACCGGGTTTCCCTGTCATAGCTCCAGTATTGTTTGGGTTCTTCATATGGTGAATTGATTATGAGCTGGCCTATTGTAGATTTCGACATAGCCTCAAAATTCATAAACAGGTTGAAATGTTTTGACGGCATCAAACGTCCGACTCAAACTCGGTGATCGCATGGCCGCTTCTTGAACGTCCCAGTGTTTCTGAACAAAATAGATTAAAGCACCGTTATAATCCGGACCTATTTTAGCGGTACTGCCGGGTGCCGGGATGATGGATTCTCGCAGCTGACGTTTTCGAGATCTGGCTGTCATCTGAATTAAAACTCTTTTCGGGTCTTCCAACTCATCCGGATGTGAAGGGATAAGGCTTTCCCGTATTCCCAGAAATCCGGCAAAGGCCTTTCGATGGGCCAGCAGCCAGGATTCGACTTCCCTGACAGCAATTCGGAAAATCAGGTTATCGTTTTTTAGAACCGGAAGCCATTTATTGATCAAAATCGGCGGGCACTCCGTCTGATCCAGATCAGCCAGAATAAGAAAAGGAATGCCCTTAGCCGCCTTGTTAAAACCTGTAATGTTTTTCTTTAGATATCCAAAACCCGTACGCCCCATACAGGCTCCCACGGCAAATTGACGCCCGGATTGCTTGAGCATAACCCTTAGCACCATCTCACTTAAAAAATCTTCAACCGCAATATGAATCGGAATCGGATCAGTCATTAAAAAGGCTCAACTGCATGATATCTTTCGGTTCGGTTCTGGGAAGAGCTGCTTCGGCCACGCTGAAACCGCTGTCAAGCAAAGATTTTACATCTTTACTTGAAGAAGCCAGCTCAATCTTTGTTCCTTCAGGATCAGGCATCAGAAGCAAAACCTCTTCGCCGCCGATGCCCTTATCAGAAAGTAAATCCGCGCTGTGAGTGCTGATTAGGATTTGCCTCTTTTTTCTATTTTGAATCCGCCATATCAAACCCGGAAGTCTCGTGACGATACCTGAATGAAGAGACAATTCCGGTTCTTCCATCAACAGCAAAGAATCTCCATCCAGAATCGACCACAAAAAAGCGATAAGCCTCAGCGTGCCATCTGAAAACTGGTCTTCGCTCTGCTTTCCGGCCTTGGGTCGCCAGTGCTCATAAACGGCCTCAAGATGCGGAACGCCTCTTTGGTCACGCGTATCTGTAAATTGTTTTAATTGCGGCACTGCAATTTGCAAGGCATTTTCAATCTTTTTTAACCTAGCCCTGCGCGTTCTTTCCGGTGTTTGCACCACCCTTTCCAAAAAAGATCGTCCAAAGGGATCTTCCTTGACCGGCGGGCCGGTAAAGATTTCCGGGTATCTCAGCACCTGGGGTATTAAATGCATATAATCAATAGATTGAAAAAATTTGGCAATATCTCTGAACTCCAGATTGGCGTTAATTTGCTCCAAATGGGTCTGTTTTAAACGGAATTCATCTTTTTTATCCTGTTTGTCCGGCCGTTCAAGAATCAAATCGTTTCCCTTCCACACCTTTTCATAAAACACAAAAGGCTGGCGCAGACCTCTGCTTTCCTGCTTGATGCCAATGCCATATTTCCAAAAGGGTCCTTCCCCCTGAGACTCAGCCAGATGCACTTCGATCTCTACCTGCGGTTCCTTACGAGCCGCCAGGCATCGGATTTTTGAAATTCCTCCACGTTCACTGACCGCTTTCTGGAGGCCGCCGCCTTCTGATTTGGCAATATCCCGTAAAAAACGTAATGCATCCAGGAAATTTGATTTTCCTGACGCGTTCG
>CAZKDT010000064.1:0-10565 GCA_964551515.1 uncultured Desulfobacteraceae bacterium
GTTTTTGATAAAAAGCACAAAATTTACAAACTAAATTAACAGGAAGAAAACAGGAGGAAAACAGGAGGAAAAATGCGAAAAAACTTATTAATACATTTGGCCATGGTTCTTATAATCCCCGGATTACTGTTCACCGTTTCATGTGGGAAGAAGACGATAAGATCTGAAACTTCTTTAACTCAACAAGCCAAAGATGAAGAGGCATCCAAAACGACGGCAGAGAAAGCAACACAGAAAGAGTTAGAACGGCAACGGGCAATTGAGGAGCAACGGCTTCAGGAAAAAGCGGAACGTGAGGCCGCTGAACGAAACATGTTCTTAAATGAAGATATATTTTTTGAATTTGACAGTTCCGTTCTACTTGCCGAGGCACAAGTAATCTTGGAGAAAAAAGCTGAGTGGCTCCGGAACAATTCCGATATTACGGTAACTATTGAAGGACACTGTGATGAGCGTGGTACAAATGAGTACAACCTTGCTCTGGGTGACAGGCGTGCTGTAAGCGCCAAGACCTTCCTGATGAATCTCGGTATTGAAGGACTACGATTAAGCTGTATAAGCTATGGCGAAGAACGTCCTGTGGACCCCGGCCATAACGAAAAAGCCTGGGCAAAGAACCGGAGAGATCACTTTACCATAAACTAAGAGCTCACTCAAAAACAACTTCACATTTTGGATGTCGATGCATCCCGACTGGTTGCGTTACGAAAACTCGAAATATGCTTGATATTCCTTAAGTTTTCGTGCTTTGCCATCCGGGCGCCTCAACCCCCAAAATTGTAAATTTATTTTTTCATTAACCCTAAGGGTAAATGTCTCGGAAATTGTATCTTGCTTTAAACGGCAAAAACAAATTAACTTAGACCTTGTATAAATTGAGCGATTGTCGAGGTTGCCACAGATACAACAACAATTCTCATTTTGAAAAGATATCCCTGTGAGAACGGCTTTCCGGCCGCGAAAAATCGTGGCAAGATGCCACTCACACGGTATCTGAAAATGAACTTGGTGCCATAATTAGAGTTGCCACAGATACAAGGAAGATATTGTTTCGCTATAGTCGCCTATGCGGGACAGCATCTGACGCAGTAGATGCGGTAAGATCGGCAATCCCGGAGGGTTTCAAATTTTAAAAATAAATGGTATTTGATTACCTTTTAAAATTTGGAACGTTCAGTTTAGGATAAAATTTTAATTACTTAGTGCCCATCCATAAATACGTTCAGGCACTACTTATGAATCCAAATGGGCAAGGCCCCATTTGTTTAATTTTGCCATGAAAAATACAACTATAATTGCTTTGTTGTGCATGATGGTCTTATACGGCTGTGCGTCGCAGCGGGATGTAGTTACGCTCGACAATCGTCAGACTTTGATTGAGAAACGCTATCTTGATTCACAGAAAATGAATAAAGAACTTGAGTCCCAATTAAATGCCCAGAAACAAAACAATCAAAATCTAAGAAATAAATTTGCCGAACAACATGCCATAATTGAAGGCCTCGAAGAAGAAATCCAAACTTTAAGTGGGAGACTCGAAGAAACTGAATATTTATTAAAACAGAAAATAAAAACTTTTGAAAATTCATACAAGAAAAAAGAAATCCGCTTGAATAGAATAGACCGGATTTCAAGTTCGAATAAAGATCATATAGCGCGTATTGAGCAATACCTGAATTTTGAGTCCACGGAAACCGGTTTAAAAGGTGATAAGGTTTCAGACACAAAAACAGATATCCTGTCTAAAAAGAAGCTTTCAGAAGATGTGATTTATCAATCGGCAAAACAAGCTTTTGATCAAGGCAACTTTGAGGTGGCCCGGGAAGGATTTCAAAAATTAATAAAACTATATCCAAAGTCAAAAAATGCCGACAATGCACAATTTTGGATTGGTGAAATCTACTATCATGAAAAATGGTATGAAAAAGCCATTTTAGAATACCAGAAGGTCATTGAACAATATCCCCAGGGGAATAAGTTGCAGGCCTCATATTTAAAGCAGGGATTTTCCTTTTTTAACCTGGGAGACAAAGCAAACGCGCGCCTTATCTTTACTGAACTGATTAAAAAATATCCAAAATCGAATGAAGCGAAGATCGCAAAAAAAAAGTTGAAGGGGCTTGCTCATTAATGGTTGATCTATGATGATAAAGGTTATCGGTATAGATCCAGGTCTCTCTGCAACCGGTATTGGAATTGTCAAGGGAACGAATCTTAAGGTTAAAGGCTTTTCCTTCGGCAGTATTCATACTTCAAAAAACCTTCCTTTGCCAGACCGCCTCAATAAAATCTTTTCAAATCTTCTCATGGTATTAAAGGATGAAAGACCTGACCTTATGGTAGTGGAGGATATATTTTCCATGGTAAAGTTTCCAAAAGCCGGCATAACATTGGGTAAGGTTACCGGTGTGGTTCTGCTTGCCGGATACCAGGTTAACCTGCCGGTTGTAGAGGTCCCTGTTCGTGAAGCCAAACAGGTGCTGACCGAAAACGGCAATGCAAGCAAAATACAGCTTGAAAAAGCGGTTCGGAGTTTCTTAAACCTGACGGCTCCCATTAAACCTTATCACGCTTCTGATGCCATGGGCTTAGCCCTTTTGGGCCTATTTCGCCATAGTAACGGTCTGTCGCAAAATCCACAACACAAAACGGTTACAACGGGATAGCATGATCGGTTATCTTGAAGGCAAACTTTTAAAAAAAGAGGGTGACAGAATACTGCTTCTTGCAAATCAGGTGGGATATGAAGTTCTACTTCCTGCCGTTGTAATGGAAACCTTTAGGGCAAAGAAAGTCGGTGACGAAGTTTCTCTCTATATTTATTATCAACAGACCGAACGGCAGCCAAAGCCGGTGCTGATCGGTTTCAATCTCGAGGTCGAAAAAGAATTTTTTCAATATTTCATTTCCGTAGAAGATATCGGTCCCTTCAAGGCGGTTAAGGCCATGAACATATCTGTCCGTGACATAGCACGGGCCATAGAATCGAAAGACATCAATACGCTGAAACAGTTAAAAGGCATCGGTGACAGGACGGCCCGTAAAATTATTGCCACACTTGAAGGCAGGATGAATAAATTCGCATTGATCCGTGAAGCAAAAGAAGTAAAATTGCCGGTGTTCGAAGACTTTTCAAAGCAGATTTTGGATGTCCTTGTTATTCAACTGGGGCACAAGAAAACTGATGCAAAAAAGATGATTGCCGAAGCCATGCAACGTAACAGTACCATAGCAACCCCTGAAGAACTCTTTGAAGAAGTATATCGTGGAGAAAATTTTTAAAGCTGATAATGAGTAAAAAATTATGGATGACATACTAAAATATTCTTCCGATGACCCGGGCGTTCTTGAAGGATCATGCCTTCCTGTGGACAGGGAACCGGAAATACTTTCTTTGAGGCCTGAACATTTTTCAGACTATGTCGGTCAGACAGAAATTGTAGAAGCCCTTAAAATCGCAATTGAGGCGGCCGTAAAGCGTGACGAACCGGTCGATCATATTATTTTTCATGGACCTCCAGGTCTTGGAAAAACAACTCTTGCGCATATTATTGCCAATGAAATGGGAGGTAATCTCATTACTACTGCCGGCCCTTCCCTTGAAAAGGGCGGTGACCTGATCGGCATTCTTACGCATCTTGAAGATAAAGACACCCTTTTTATAGATGAGATACACCGGACTCCTAAGATTGTAGAGGAATTTCTGTATCCTGCCATGGAAGACTTTGCTATCGATTTTGTGTTCGACAAAGGGATACATGCCCGCAGCCACAAATACCGTTTAAACCGCTTTACACTTGTTGGCGCCACCACACGGGTCGGACTTTTATCCGCACCGCTGCGGGATCGGTTCGGTATTTTCAAAAGCCTCGACTTCTATAACCAAGAGAATCTGGTTAAAATCATTGAACGGTCGGCGGTGCTACTTAAAGTTATAATTGATAATCAAGGTGCGCTTGAACTTGCCAAACGATCCAGGGGAACACCGCGGATTGTAAACCGGCTTCTTAAACGGGTGAGGGACTATACTCAGGTGAAGGCAGATGGAATCATTACCCGGGAGATCGTTGAAAAAGCCCTTTCCCTGGAAGGGGTTGACGAAAAGGGGCTGACAAATCTTGATCGGCGCTACCTGAAAACAATTATTGAGTTTTATAAAGGGGGTCCGGTGGGTATTGAAGCTATCGCCGCAACCCTTCAGGAAGAGACAGATACACTTGTGGATGTCATTGAACCTTATCTTTTAAAAATCGGAATGGTTACAAGAACCTCTTCGGGAAGAAAGGCGTCACAGGTGGCCTACCGTCATCTTGGGTTCAGCTTTCAAAAAAGAATGTTTCAATGATTGATCATGTCGATAATCACTCTCCTAACAGACTTTGGTGTTGAAGATGCGTATGCAGGTATTATGAAGGGGGTTATTCTATCGATAAACCCTTCAGCGGTAATCATCGATATTACCCATCACATCGATCCCCAGGACTTAATCCAAGCCGCATACATCATCAAATCTTCCTACAAATATTTTCCTCATGGTACGGTACATCTTATTGTTGTCGATCCGGGAGTCGGCAGCGACCGTGCGATAGTTGCCCTTGAAATGATGGGACATATTTTCATTACTCCTGACAATGGAGTTTTAACGCTTTTAATGGATGAAGGAAAGATTGAATCTATTGTCCGAGTCGAAAATCCTCTCTATTTTTTAGAATCTGTGAGCCAGACCTTTCATGGCAGGGATATTTTTGCTCCTGTCGGCGCTCATCTATCCAGGGGTATTGATTTAAAAAAATTAGGCTCACCCCTTGATCAAAAAAACCTGACTCATCTGCGGATACGGAAACCATATATTTCCGATAAAGGTGAACTTGTCGGGAATATTATGTCCTTTGATCGCTTTGGAAACTGCATTTCAAATATTGATTCAAATTATATTAAAAAATTTAATGAGAGCAACTCCGGTAGAATGCTTGAAATTAAAATAGGTCAAGATAAAATTAAGGGGTTATCACTCAGATATGCTGATACAGAACCACAGAGCCCCCTTGCAATCATCGGCAGTTTCGGATATCTTGAGATTGCTTTGAATAAAGGAAATGCAAAGCACTATTTGGGAATTGAAAAAGGAGATAGTATCACTTTGAAATACAAGTAGGAGACAGGGTGTAAATTAAGACCGTTGGTAAACGCTTATCCTTGCATATTGACAAACCGTGGCTCCGAAACCTTTTTTTAAATGTCAGGTGTCAGGATTAAGGGGAAAACGAGGTGACCAATAGCAATTATATGGACGTGGAGGATCTTGAGGTCTATAAAAAACTGAACATGCTTCCTGACACCTGAAACCAAATAGCCATGGCAATCTTAGCAAACAACAGTCTTGATTTACACCCACTCGTAACCATGAAACCCAGAACCCATACCCCTATCTGTATTTTCGAAAAATCAAAGTTGCGTTTGTGCCGCCGAAGCCGAAAGAATTGGAAAGAGCGACATCAATTTTTGTCTCTTTTGTTTTCCCGCGGATATAGTTCAAACCCTGGCATCCCGGGTCAATTTCTTCTAGGTTCAAAATTGGCGGGACCTTATTATCATAAATAGATAATATGGAGGAAATTGCTTCAATTCCCCCTATGGCTCCCAGAGCGTGTCCAAGCTGAGATTTATTAGCCGTAACAAACGGTCTTTCTTTGTCAGATCCAAAGACCTCAATTATGGCATTAGCTTCATTAATATCCCCTTTGGGTGTTGATGTTGCATGAGGGTTGATTAAATCGATTTCTTGGGGCTCAATTTGTGCATCTTCCAAGGCCAGTTTAATGCATCTAATGGCGCCGTCAATATCAGGCTCAGTAATATGGCTGGCATCACCAGTCATGCCAAAACCGATAACTTCCGCATATATCTTAGCCCCTCTGGTTAAGGCATGTTCCAGCTCTTCCAGGATCAAAACGCCTGATCCCTCTGCCATAACAAAGCCGTTACGATTTTTTTCAAATGGCCGGGAAGCGGATTGGGGAGTTATGTATTTTGGCGACAGCGCTTTAAGTGCATGAAAACCGGCTATGGTTAATGGGGTGATCGCAGCTTCTGTTCCGCCACAGGCAATGGCGTCTTCTTTGCCTAATTGGATTCTCTGAAAAGATTCACCAATCGCATGAGCGCCGGAAGCACAGGCAGTTGCTATGCAAGTATTGGCGCCTTTGGCCTTGAAAGAAATACTGATATTACCGGCCGCCAGATTGGGTATGAGACGAGGAATTAAAAAAGGGGATACTTTTTTGCCCCTTAAGAACCGATTAAATTCGTTTTCCCATGATTGGGGGCCTCCCATACCGGAGCCGATAATGACGCCAACCCGATACGGATCAACCTCTCCTTTTTCTAAGTTTACATTAGAATCCGCAATGGCTTCCAGGGTTGCTGCGTAGGCAAACTGGATAAAGGGATCCATATATTTAATCTGTTTCAGATCCTCTTTTGAAAAACCCGTTTTTCTTTGTTTGACAATATCTTTAATGTTAAAGTCTTTGACTTCTCCGGCAATCATGGGGAAGTCTTCGGCCAATTTAAATTTGGCTTTCACTTCATCCAGATCTCCCCACTGAGCAATCCAGTCGATACCTGATTTGCCCGCCAACATGGCTTCCCATGTGGTCGATACATCCAGTCCCAGTGATGTAACCATCCCTAAACCGGTGACCACAACCCTGTTTAATTCTATGGTTTTTCTCATTTTTTTACCTCTTAGAATATCTTTTCCGCTTTTTTATGAAAGCCGCACCTGAAAACAGCATCAAGAAAAAGTGAGACTTTGTCAATATCTTTGTTCCCGGGACTCGATTCCACACCGGAACTTACATCCACGGCATGGGGTGAACTTACCGAGATGGCATGGGAAACATTTTCAGGGGAAAGACCTCCGGCAATGATCAGCGGATGCTTTTCACCAAATCTTTTGGCCTGATTCCAGTTCCACTCAAGTGCATTTCCGCCGGGAAGTTTGCCCTGTCCGCATTCCACCAGAAAAGCCGATGCCTGATAATTTTCAGCATCTTTTAAGGAAGGATTGCCGTCAACAAATAAAGCCTTTATCACCTGAAGGTTTTGGTTGCGAAGATGACGAACCAGCTCAGGGGATTCTTGACCGTGCAGTTGGACTGTAGAAAGATGACAGCATTCAACATGATTCATGATACTCGAAAACGTTTCATTGACAAACACGCCCACGGTTTTTACGCGACCCTTCAATGCCAGGCAAATTTCTTCGGCCCGGTCGTCAGTCAGATGTCTCGGGCTTTTGGGATAAAAGACGAATCCGATGGCATCCGCCCCGAGCGCAACACATTGCACAGCTTGTTCGACCCGGGTCAGGCCGCATATTTTGACTTGTGGTATAAATTTATTCGTCATAGAACCCCCGGTCCTTTGTGCCAGGTTAGAGGTAGATGGCTATACCTCGGAGCTTTGTGTCTAAAATCACAAATTCCAAGCACCAAATTTCAAATAAATCACAAATTGCAAATCTCAAGCTCCAAACAAGGACCAGAGCCATTATTTTTATTCTTTTGTTTGTTATTTTGAATTTCGGTCATTGGAATTTATTTGTTATTTGTGTTTTGTTATTTGGGATTTTCACTAACTCAATTACACAGTAAACGGATACACTTGTTTTTAGGTTCTTTGGGTATTTTCAGATGAATCTTCTCCCAGGAGCGATTTGAGGAAAACTCCCGGATTATCAGCACGCACAAGGCTTTCTCCGATCAGAAAATTCCATATTCCCGAACATTTCATTTTTTCAATGTCTTTCCGTGACCTGATTCCGCTGGCAGCCACCGCTACCTGATTGGGTTCAAGAAGAGATTTCATGCGAATGGAGATATGAATATCGGTCTCAAAAGATCGCAAATTCCGGTTGTTTATTCCGATAAGTTCAGCGCCTGCTAATGTGGCCTTTTCGATGTCCTTTTCCGAATGAATTTCCACCAGGGCATCCATTTGAAGTTCGTTGCACAGGTTAAGATAATCTTTCAACTGTGTTGGGTCAAGGATACGGGCAATCAACAAAAGGGCATCCGCCCCCATGACTGCAGACTCAAAAATCTGGTATGAAGAGATCAGAAAGTCTTTGCGAAGTACCGGAAGAGCTGTGCTTTCCCTGGCGCTTTTCAAATCGTCAATACTACCCTTAAAATGAGACCGATCTGTCAGGACGGACAGAGCCGCTGCTCCTCCCCTTTCATATTCTACAGCGTATGTGACCGGATTCAGATCAGGACAAATGATCCCCTTAGAAGGGGAGGCCCGTTTGATTTCGGCAATGATATTAACTCCGGATGGGCCGGGTTGAATAAGTTTTTTTAAAAAAGGCCGCCTTTTTTGAGTGATAAGCGCTTTTTCACGGAGGAGACGTTCAGGCAAATGTTGTTTTGCCGATGCTATTTCATGTTTTTTATCTTCAACAATTATTTGTAAAAAATCTTTCTTCATTTTACAATAACTTACCGGAGAACAGAGTCTCCAGATAGAATCTGGTGATGGGGTCGATGTCATTAAAAAGGTGTTTGCTGCTCTGGTTTCTTATTGCCATCTGTTTTCGAATATCCGTAGCAAGGGTTTTTCCCAGTTCCACGCCGAATTGATCAAAAGGATTTATGTCCCATACAAAGGCTTCAAAAACCGTTTTAGCTTCATAAAAGGAAAGCAGGCGGCCAACATTTTCCGGCGAAAGATCATTTAAAATAAGTGTTGATGACGGTCTGTTACCGGAAAAAGATTTTGCAGGATTTTCGTCTTCTTTTCCAATCGCAAGGGCTTGGGGCTGTGCAATCAGATTCGACCAGAGTTCCTGGTGATTGGTAACCCCTTTGGATTGACTCTGATATTGTTTAAAATGGGGATTAAGCACACCGATAAAATCAATGGGGAAAGGACGACCCTGGTGTGCCAGTTGAAAGAATGAATGCTGGGCATTGGTTCCCGGTTCTCCAAAAATAATATTACCCGAAGGTTCATCCAACGGCTCACCTTTTTGTGTGACTGATTTCCCGTTACTTTCCATGTTAAGTTGCTGGATATGAGCCGCCAGTTTGGAGAGAGGTGATGCATAGGGGATGATGGCATTAGCAGGGTATCCCAGGAAATTATTGTTCCAGATTGAAATAAGAGCGGCAACAAGGGGAATATTTTCTTGCGCCGGTGCATCCTGAGCATGAAGGTCCATGTCTTGGGCGCCTTTTAAAAACCGTTCGAACCGTTCATACCCTAAATACAGACTCAACGGCACGCAGCCCACCGCTGAGGTAACACTGTATCTTCCACCAATGAAATCGAACAGGTGAAATGAAGAAAGCACAGGATTTGAAGGGTCATCTCCCGGAGATCCTTTGCTGGTAACCGTCACAACATGTTGGGCAGGATCAAGAGCTTTCTCCCTCATAAAGGCATAGGCCTGATTGGTATTGGCCATGGTCTCGGCCGTTGTGTAGCTTTTTGAGATGACGATCCACAGGGTGGTTTCAGGATCGATGGTTGAGATAATGGATCCAAAGTTATTGATGTCCACGTTTGAAAGAAACATTATTTTAATATTTTTATCTGCCAGGGGATCTAATGCTTGTGCTACAAATTCCGTTCCCAGATATGATCCGCCGATTCCGATGACAACAACATGCTTAAACGGTTTCCCTGTTGATCCGGTTATCTTTCCAGTATGAACTTTTGATGCAAACCGCTTGATATCATCTCTCACCCTTCTTATTTCAGGCATCACATCTTTGCCGTCAACAAAAACCGGATTGTCCGCAAAGCTCCTCGCTGCTGTGTGGAGTGCCGCCCGATTTTCAGTTGTATTGATCTTTTCTCCACGGACCATGGCAATAAACTTTTGTTTCAGACTACAGGATTCAGCCAGCTCAAACAACAAATTCATGACCCCGTGGTTTAATCTCTGGCGTGAAAAATCGTAAAAGATACCGGCGCTGTTTAAAGAAAAATTTATTAGTCGATCTTTTTCTTTTAGAAGGTGTTTGAGATGATTTTCAGGACGGCTTATGATATCCGCATGCCGGGCCAGATTTTTCCAGGCGGGGATATCACTCAGTTTCATGGCGGTCATATGATTCTCCTTTGATTTGACGGATCAAAAGCTTCTCGAGCATGATATCGACTCACACAAAATGGAGTGTATTTTATCGAGCATGTTGCAATCGTCCATACACTCAGGGAAATCTTCTCTTTTCTCACATTCTTTGCAAGGGCTCTTTATAAGATAACCGATTTCAAAATCGAACCTGTAATTAAGTTTTTTTTTATAAGGCAAATATTTCATTTGTTGAGAACTCATATTTAAAGAATAGCATAAGATTCTAACCATAACAAGGAAAACTCCAATTTCAAGGCTCCTGAACTGGCGTAAATCTGAATGCAACATCTTCTATTAAACACTGAACTATAAGCTAAAACAAAAAATGAACGTCCAACATCGAACATCCAACGTCGAAAATCGAAGGACTGTACACCTTCGGTGTTTCAATTTTATAATCTAATGGAGCGAAGCGATA
>CAZKDT010000065.1:0-10553 GCA_964551515.1 uncultured Desulfobacteraceae bacterium
ATAAAACAATTCTGACGGCCTCGTAAAAAGTCCAACTTCTGCGTTGTGCTGTATGCCGCAATCATTCAACGTACGATGCGTACGTCTCATGATTACAAAATTTGCACGTCTTGAATTTGAACTTTTTACGAAACCGTCTATAAATCGGACTTTTTACGAGTTCATCAATTCCGGAGGACTATAGTGCATTCAAAAATACTGATTCTTCGTTTTCCAAAAACCGAGGTGGAAAAACCGATCGTATGTTACCTTGTGAAAGATTATGACCTTATTTTTAATATCCTCAACGCCGCCGTACTCCCCAGGAAAGAGGGGGTCATGGTTCTGGAATTATCCGGAACCAAAAAAAATTTCAAGGACGGTGTTCAATATCTCAAAAATCAGGGAGTGCAGGTTGAAAATGCATCTCAGGAAATAAAAAGAATCAAAAAAAAATGCACACACTGCGGCGCATGTACCGCTGTTTGTCCCACCAAAGCGCTTTACATTCAACGGCCTGAAATGACCGTCGAATTCGATCAGAAAAAATGTAGCGTATGCGAACTCTGTGTGCCTGCCTGCCCGACCCGGGCAATGGAAACCCGCCCAACAAATAAGGCTTTTTTTTGAATGAAACCTAAATTATATATTATAATTATGTTTTTTTAATCCTTTTAAAATTTGTATTCAGGTTTTAGGTGAAACAATTAACAGCCATTGCCTTAAGCGGCGGTATAGATTCGCTTGTAGCAGCATATTTGTTAAAGGAACAGGGGCACAACATAATCGGAATTCACTTTATTACCGGGTATGAAGCCCAGCCCCATGATAACGATAAAAACAGAGTCTTTTCAAACACAGATTCATCAATATCGACAACTACAAAAGAGGATGCGTGTCACATGGTTTCCCGTCTTGCGGATCGGCTGGGGATCGAAGTCAAACCATTAGACTGCCGTATTGATTTTAAACATAAAGTGGTCGATTATTTTACACAAACCTACCAGGCTGGCCAAACTCCCAATCCATGCATGATTTGCAATTCCACAATTAAATTCGGGACCCTTTTGGACTTTTCCCACAATCTGGGTGCATCCAAAATTGCCACGGGTCATTATGCTGGAATAACCAGAGACCATCAGGAAAGATTTCATCTTATAAAAGGCGTGGATCCTAAAAAGGAACAGTCTTATTTTTTAGCCCTCATGAGCCAAAAACAGCTTGCACACACCTTATTTCCTCTCGAAAGGATGACAAAATCCCAAGTTATTAAATTTGCACAAAAAAACGGCCTTGAGCCTGTTAAAAAGGAGGAAAGCCAGGATGTATGCTTTATCAAGAACAAAAACTACGGGGAATTTCTTGCGCTTCAAGAGGGATTTGAACCCAAGCCCGGTCGGATAGTGGATATCAATGGCAACCTGCTGGGACATCACAGGGGGCTGCATCTTTTTACCATTGGACAGCGGCGGGGCATTAACTGCCCCTCTTCCGAACCCTATTACGTTGTAAGTATGGATCCCGGACAGAACCTTCTGACGGTTGGTTTTAAAAAAGATCTACTCTCTTTTGAATGCAAGATTAACAACATTAACTGGATTAATCAAAAACCCAACTCACCGATTAAAGTCCATACTCGTGTCAGATACCGTCACAAAGCAGCAGCATCCAAACTATTTCCTGTTACCGGGAAAACAGCAATGGTCCGGTTTGAAAAACCGCAATCGGCTATAACCCCCGGCCAATGCGCTGTATTTTATCAAAATGAGGAGGTTTTAGGCGGTGGGTGGATTGTTTCAGATTAAAAGAGGGCATCCAGCACCTATATTTACTATTACTACACTGGGCTGCAAAGTAAACCAATACGAGTCCGATGCCATCGCACAGCAGCTAAAAAATTCAGGATGTGATTCAGCACACCATAAAGAAAAGGCAAACCTGTGCATTATTAACACCTGTACGGTCACACAAAAAGCATCCATGCAGTCAAGGCAGGCTGTGCGGCAGGTCATACGATCCAATCCAGGAGCACGTATTATTGTAACCGGTTGCTATGCTCAGACCGAACCCGATGAAATAAAAAAAATAGACGGCATTCACCACATCATCGGTCACGGAGACAAACTTAAAATACCCGATATCGCCTTATCAAAAGGAAAAGGACCCTACCCTACCCTAGTCCGGCAAAACATATTATCCGAACACGATTTCAAACAAATTCCTGAAACTGTCTTTGGAAACAGAACCCGTCCATTTTTAAAAATACAGGACGGATGTGACACATTCTGCACATACTGCATTGTCCCCTATGCACGGGGACGTAGCCGCAGCATGCCTCTTGAAAACGTGTTAGAAAATATAAAGCAGCTCAAACAGGCCGGATACCACGAAGTTGTCCTTACCGGCGTGCACCTCGGCGCCTATGGACTTGATCTCTCTCCAAAAACCGGCTTAACAGAGCTGTTAAACCGAATTTTTGAATCCAACCCTATCGGCCGTGTGCGGCTCAGTTCCATAGAACCCCATGAACTAACGGATGATTTAATACAGCTTGTGGCAAAAGCAGATATTTTTTGTCATCATTTCCATATTCCACTGCAAAGCGGGGATGATCTTATCTTAAAAAAAATGCACCGGCCGTATCCCCGTTCGCTTTTCAGGCATCAGATTACAAAAATTAATGAATTGCTTCCTGATGCCGCCATAGGTGTTGATACACTGATAGGGTTTCCCGGTGAAACCGAAAAGGCTTTTGAAAATACATATTCCTTAATCCATGAATTACCCGTCACCTATCTACATGTTTTCCCGTTTTCATCTCGAAAGGGTACCCCGGCAAGCAGATATCCGCATCAGATCGATTCAAAAACAATCAAAGCACGTTGTGAGAAAATGCGCAGCCTTGGCCACGCAAAAAAAATGGATTTTTACAAAAAATTTACAGGGAAAAAGGTTGAAATTCTTATTGAAGGAAAAAGGAACAGATCTACGGGTTTGCTTAAGGGAATCACATCAAACTATATACCGGTTCATGTAAACGGTGATGATAATATCAAAAACACCCTGGCTCGGGTCAGAATTGACAAAGTAAAAAGCGATAATAACGTATTCGGAGCTCTTTATTGACATCGGCTTGAACCCTTTGAAAAATGTTATACAAAAAATCAAACATCACTTGACAAATTATATAAGCACAGCTAATAATGTTAAAATTAAATTAGTTTGATTAAAATTACGCACAAAGGCGTGCGTTTTTTTTAATTAAAAGGACAAAGGCGTCTTTTCCTTAACCAGGCAGGCGCTTTTTTTATTTTGAATTAATACTTTAAAAGGAGAATTGTTTTGAACCTACATCGACCAAATGCCAATGAAGCATTACAAACCAAAAACCGATCTCGAAGCGTTGCGCCCCAATCCGGCATCTGCAGTCGATGCATTGATGGATGCAAAGGCAATTGCGATTTGTTCAGGGCCACATTTCGTGGGCGTGAACTCCTTTATCCGGAGCCTTTTGGGAGTGTCACCGCCGGTGCCGACAAGGACTACCCTGTGGATTACTCACACCTTAATATTATGGGCTACGCAATGGGGGCCAAAGGAATAGATCCTGATCCGGATAAGGCGACATTTCCGGCCGTGAATACGGAAACATCTTTCGGCGTCACCGACAAGGTGAAGATGAAAGTGCCTATTTTTACCGGTGCCCTCGGCAGTACAGATATTGCCCGCAGAAACTGGGAACACTTTGCCATAGGAGCTGCCATCAGCGGTATCAGTCTAGTGTGCGGTGAAAATGTATGCGGGATTGATCCTGAGTTGGAACTCGACAAAAACGGCAAGGTTACAAAATCTCCTGAGATGGACCGCCGTATCACAGAATATCGTCGCTATCATGAAGGCTACGGAGATATCCTCGTGCAGATGAACGTCGAGGATACCCGTAACGGAGTTGCGGAATACGTCATTGATAAGTTTGGCGTCGAAACCATCGAGCTGAAATGGGGGCAAGGCGCCAAGTGTATCGGTGGTGAAATTAAGGTAAACTCTTTGGATCGGGCCCTAGAATTGAAAAAACGTGGCTACATTGTTACGCCGGACCCGGAAAAACCCGCTTTCCAGGCTGCTTTTAAGGCGGGTCCCCTGAAGCAGTTCGAACGGCATTCGCGTCTCGGATTCATTGACCAGGAAGGCTTTATGAATGAAGTGGAAAGAATTCGAAAGCTCGGCGCCAAACGTATCACGTTGAAAACAGGCGCCTATCCCATGAGAGAACTGGCCATGGCCATACGCTGGTCCAGCGATGCCGATATTGATCTTTTGACAATTGACGGTGCTCCGGGAGGAACCGGAATGAGCCCCTGGAGAATGATGACCGAGTGGGGTATTCCATCCATATACCTTCACTCCATGGCCTATGAGCTGTGTGAACGTCTGGCCCAACGGGGAAAACCGGTCCCGGATATCGCATTTGCCGGCGGGTTCTCTTGCGAGGATCATGTTTTCAAAGCACTGGCGTTAGGTGCACCTTACTGTAAGGCCGTATGCATGGGCCGCGCGTTAATGATCCCGGGCATGGTGGGTAAAAACACTGAAAAGTGGTTGCGAGGAGAAGACGGGGGTCTTCCGAGTACAGTTTCGAGATTTGGATCTACCAAAGAAGAAATATTTATGAATTATGAAGTGTTAAAAGAAAAATACGGTTCGGAAGCCGAACGTCTTCCGTTGGGTGCCGTCGGCCTTTTCAGCGTAACGGATAAAATCAAGGTGGGACTTCAACAAATAATGGCCGGATCCAGAAACTGGGCCGTCAAATACATTAGTCGAAATGACATATTCTCACTGACAGAAGAGTGTGCCAAAGTCACGGGTACGCCATATGTAATGGATGCTTATAGGGAGGAAGCTCTCGATATAATCGATTCTTGAAAAAATATGTAAATGGCAATACTCTGATCACTAAAGGCAGATTAAAAACATCTATTGTGGTCCCATCCCGACCTTGGGACCACTTTTTTTCCACTGACATCCAGATAAATGAGTCTATCGGGACATAGGATGATTCAAGAATACAGTCAAATACCCGGTGAATTTTATTCACACTTAAAAGTTTTTCACGAGTTGATGTCAATCAAGGTGCGTGAAATCTTATTTGTTTCCAGTCCTTATGATGTGTTTATCATGGAAGAAGATGGCAGTCCAGCATCTAGAATTATAAATGAATACAGTGGGTTGAATCTTAGTCTTCCGCCCAGGGTCACGCGGGCGTCTTCGGCCAGAGAAGCACTGTCTTATTTGAATAAGAAAAACTTCGATATGGTGCTAACCATGCCCCATGTGGATGACATGGATGCGTTTTCATTGGGCCTGGAAATTAAGAAACTCAACCCCAGCCTCCCGGTTATTCTACTATCTCACAGCCCCATCGGTATTTATCCGTTTCCAAAAAACAAAAATTGTAAAGGAATTGACAAAAGTTTTATCTGGTCCGGCAATTCCGATCTGTTGCTCGCGTTGGTTAAAAATGTGGAAGATCGCATGAATGTTGAAAACGACACCCGGAAGGCAATGGTCCGGGTACTGATTCTGGTTGAGGATTCACCGGTTTACTACTCTTCTTTTCTACCCATGATTTACAAAGAAATTGTCAAACAAACCCAGGCCGTCCTGGGGGCCGGTCTCAACGAAGAACACCGACTGCTCACCATGCGGGCCAGGCCCAAAATCCTGTTGGCGGAGAACTATGAAGAGGCCATGGAACTCTGCCAAAAGTTCCGGTCATTTCTGTTCGGCATTATATCCGATACCCGCATCCCTAAAAATGGAAGGCTGCTCGATGATGCAGGGTTTTTATTACTGTCACAAATAAAAAAGGAAATCCCTGATCTTCCCCTTCTCTTGATGAGTTCCAAATCATCCAATAAAGCAAAAGCAGATCAAATTTCGTCTGTTTTTCTGGACAAGAATTCTCCAAACCTTCTTGCAGAGTTACACGATTTTTTTCTGAACCATTTAGGATTCGGAGATTTTGTTTTCCGCATGGCGGACGGCACGGAAATTGATAGGGCGTCCGACCTTCGTGATCTTGAGGCAAAGGTTGCACAGATACCGGATGAATCGATTTGTTATCATGCCAAGCGCAATCATTTTTCCAACTGGATTATGTCTCGTTCGGAAATCCCCCTTGCTTCCAAGTTTCGTGAAGTCAAAGTCTCTGACTTTGCAAGCGCCCATGATATGAAGAATTATATTATCGCCAATGTCCATGCGTTACGGAAGTGGCGTCAAAAAGGCATGGTCGCTCAATTCAACAGCCATAATTTTGACGCAGATGTTATGGACTTTGTTAAAATCGGCCATGGTTCCTTGGGGGGTAAGGCCCGGAGCTTGGCCTTTATGTCCGCTCTGCTCCATCAGAATCCGAGAATTTTCGAGAGTTATCCCAAAATTAACATCGAAATTCCAAAAACTCTGGTTGTGAGTACGGACGGCTTTGAATCTTTTATCGCACAGAACAACCTAAAGCATTTTGCCACCCAAAATTATACAACCAAAGAAGTTACCGACGCATTTTTACAGGCACAGATGCCCCAATGGCTGGTGAAAGAATTGGAAGCTTACCTGGCCCAGGTGACATATCCCCTGTCGATCCGTTCTTCGAGTTTGCTTGAAGATGCGCAGTTCCAGCCCTATGCCGGAATTTATGAAACCTATATGATTCCCAATAACCATTCCCAACTTTCCCAGCGTCTACACCATCTTATTAACGCCATAAAACTGGTGTATGCGTCCACCTATTACGAAGATGCCAAGGCATTTTCCCGAAGCACATCAAACCAGCCTCAGGAAGAGGCCATGGCGGTGATCATCCAGCAACTGACCGGAGAAGAATATGGAGATTATTTTTACCCGGCCATCTCCGGAGTGGTCCAGTCTCATAATTTTTATCCGGTTTCCAAAATGAAACCCGAAGAGGGGATTGCCCATATTGCTCTGGGATTGGGCAGAACCGTTGTGGAAGGTGGCCGAACGGTGCGCTTTTCTCCAAAATATCCAAGTATTATGCCCCAGTTTTCTATGATTGACGATATCCTGGCGAACGCTCAGCGTTTTTTTTATGCCTTGAAAATTAAAAATTATCCCGATGAACTTAACTTCCTGAAATATTCAAATTTGGAAAAAAGGGAGGTTGACGATGCTGAAGCGGAGTATCCAGTAAAGACACTTGCCAGTACGTATGTGCCGGAAGAACATCGTATTCGTGATACAGGCTATATGCCCGGGCCCAAGATTTTAACTTTTTCTCAAATACTCAAGTACAATATATTTCCGTTACCTGATTTATTGTCGGACCTTCTCGAATTGGGACGAAAGGGCATGGGATGCCCGGTAGAAATTGAATTTTCGGTAAACTTAAGTTCCGATAAAAAAAAGAAAAGCGATTTCTTTTTTCTTCAGATGCGACCCATGGTTGCAGGCGGAGAAAGGTTTGAGGTTCAAATTACCCCGCAAGAAATTGAAAAAGCCTTTTGCTTTTCCAAACAGGCCCTTGGAAATGGAAAAAATGAAAAAATGGCAGATATTGTGTATGTTAAGCCGGATGATTTTCAACCCAAAGCTACGATAAAAATTGCAGAAGAAATTGATAAATTAAATGCGGGATTGCTTAAAGAAGAACGCCCTTATCTTCTGGTTGGCCCCGGACGGTGGGGATCCGCCGACAGATGGCTTGGAATACCAGTGCAATGGCGCAATATTTCAGGTGTGGGCGCCATGATTGAACTTAGAACTGAAAAATTAAAGGCCGATCCTTCCCAGGGATCGCATTTTTTTCAAAATATAACGTCTCTGGGCATTCATTACATTACGGTGACTGAAGACTCGGACGATTATTTTGACTGGGAATGGGCAGGTTCACAGCCTGTCATCCAGGAAACCACGTATTTACGGCATATCAGACTGGATAAATTTTTTACCCTTAAAATTGACGGCAAAAGATCTCAATGTGTGATGATTTACAATTAATGCCCATCCATAAATCTATATTGGGCACAAATTAAGTTTCCAATGCAAAAATTAACAATTTTTCACAAGATCAAGGAAATCAAGGAATCCCGCGGAGGCTTACAAGTGGTACGCCGCACAAGTGATTCCGAAGATTGACCCCAGAGAAATAGGCTCCGCCCCGATGAAATAGGCTCCGCATTTCATTGGGCAAGCATTTCACAGGTCAGGCGCAGAGATTGCGGAAAAGGGCAATTTCTGGATGTAAACTAATTAATAAATTGACAGGAGGTTGTATATGACGGACATTTTGAATTTGATAAAGAATAGAGATCCGGGAGAAAAGGAATTTCATCAGGCTGTGGAAGAGGTACTTGAGTCAGTTCAACCTGTTTTGGACCGAAATCCTCAATACCGTCAAGATGCTGTCCTGGAAAGAATTACGGAACCTGAACGCGTAATTATGTTTCGAGTTCCCTGGATGGATGATCAGGGACAAGTGCAGGTCAACCGTGCATTCAGAATCCAAATGAACAGTGCTATCGGCCCTTACAAGGGCGGCTTGCGGTTTCATCCATCAGTCAACTTAAGCATCCTCAAGTTTTTGGCTTTTGAGCAGGTCTTCAAAAATGCGCTGACCACCCTTTCCATGGGAGGAGGCAAAGGGGGATCGGATTTTGATCCCAAGGGAAAGTCCGACAACGAGGTCATGCGGTTCTGCCAGAGTTTCATGATAGAGCTGTTTCGCCATATCGGTCCGGATACGGATGTCCCGGCAGGTGACATCGGCGTGGGCGCCAGAGAAATCGGATATCTTTTTGGTATGTATAAGAAATTGAGCAACGAATTTACCGGTGTTTTGACCGGCAAAAGTCTGGGTTGGGGCGGAAGTCTTATTCGTCCGGAAGCAACCGGGTTCGGTAGTGTTTACTTTGCTGCTGAAATGTTGGCAACTCAAAACCAAACGCTTGAGGGCAAAACCTGCCTGGTATCGGGTTCCGGCAACGTGGCCCAGTATACCGTGGAAAAAATTATTGAGCTTGGCGGTAAGGTAGTTACCCTTTCCGATTCTTCCGGCTATATTTATGATGAAGAAGGCATTGACGGTGACAAACTCGCCCATGTAAAACGGCTGAAAAATATCAAACGCGCTAGAATAAGTGAGTATATTGATAAGTATTCTGAAGCGGCTTACACAGAAGCGGATACTTCTTTAGATTATAATCCATTGTGGAACCATAAAGCAGACTGCGCCTTTCCCAGTGCCACCGAGAATGAAATTAACGAAACAGATGCGGCAAACTTGATGAAAAACGGTGTTCACTTGGTTTGCGAGGGGGCCAACATGCCGAGCACCCCGGAAGCCATCAACATTTTTTTGGATAACAAAATTCTGTATGCTCCCGGCAAGGCATCCAATGCCGGTGGGGTGGCCGTGTCCGGCCTGGAAATGGCCCAAAACAGCATGCGCTTGAATTGGCCCGCTGATGAAGTGGACCGCCGCCTCAAAATGATCATGAAAAACATCCACCAGACCTGTCTGGATGCATCTGCCGAGTACGGTGTATCCGGAAATTATATGGCAGGTGCCAATATCGCCGGATTTACAAAGGTGGTGAATGCCATGCTGGATCAAGGTCTTGTTTGATCCTTATCATACTCAACTCTTGATTTTTATAGGGGTTTAATTCGTTTAAAGAATGTAAGGATATCCCCTTTCACAGATAAACCAAATCCGGGTCCTCCCGCTGGGGCAGAGTCCCTCTGAGGCGGCGCCTGGGCCCGGATTTTTACTTTCCCGGTTTTTGACGTATTATTTAATGAATACCGCCTTCCGCCAAATCCGAAAAATTCACACCCAGCGATTCTCTGTAAAGAAAAACCACCCGGTCTTTCACATCCGCTGATTCCCGAATAAAAAAGGTTATATCAATTCAAGGACGTCTGCCATCACATAAAGCCTGTATTAACTGTTGTGATAAATTAAGTTTCACTTAATTGTTGAAGTATAAATTAATCTGTGCTAATAATATATTTATTTTATTTAAATCCTTAACATCCCTTTATTCATAAATAACAGATGTATGCTCATGAGTAAACTTTAAGGGGGGCCTATGGAAAGCATTAAAACCGATTCCGACCTTCGTGTTGGAATTTCTTCGCAACAATCCTTTGAAATAGACCGTATTCACCCAAAAAATCTCAAAAATGCCGTCGGCGATGTGTCGTGGGTCGTCGATGGGGTTGCGTTTCCCAATGGAACAAAATTCCGCTGTAAATACAAAGGATATTCCTACTATGCCCAAGTTTGCGACGGTGGGTTGATGATCAACGGAAAGAAATTCTTATCGCCGTCGGCAGCTGCAGTTACAATAACTCGTAACGCCGTTGATGCCTGGTTATTCTGGGACTGTAAACTGCCGGGGAATTCTTCATGGGTAAATATTTGTGCACTTAAATAAATAAGAGGTCCGGGAGTTTTCAGGGTAAACGCATTTGATTTCGGTGCAGCGTAGCAACGGCGTGTTTCTCTTGGAAACCGACTGACTGTTTGAAGGGCTTTAGCACGCGTT
>CAZKDT010000066.1:0-10486 GCA_964551515.1 uncultured Desulfobacteraceae bacterium
AATATGGCCCGTAGCTGGGTTTTGAATATATCCTGTCTTTGTAAACAGTACCTTATACCACGAAGTCCTAGCGCAGGATTCTTTTCATCAGAATTGGAAGCATAGGAAACCGCTTTATCACCACTAATATCCAGAGTTCGAATGGTCACCGGCTTGGGTGCCATTACTTCGACAACATCTTTATAATTATCAAAAAGTTCATGCTCGCCGGGCAAATCAGGCCTGCTTAAATATTGAAACTCAGTCCTGTAAAGACCTATACCGTCTCCGCCATAATCAATAACAGATACCACCTCTTCGGGGAGTTCTATATTACCCATTATCTGGAGACGGATACCATCCAATGTTTCAGCCGGAATGTAGCTTTCCCGAGTAATAACGGCTTTATATTCTTCGTATCCGGCTTTCCGTTCTTCGAACTGAATCAGAGTCTGTTCCGTTGGATTAACGATAACGATGCCGGCAGTACCATCCACAATAATAATGTCATCGTTTTTTATGATACGGGTTGCATTGTCAAGACCCAAAACAGCAGGAATTTCAAGACTTCGGGCAATAATACCCGTATGTGACGTCTTGCCGCCATGATCCGTGACAAATCCCTTAATTTTTTCCAGTTGTATTTGGCTGGTTTCTGCCGGTGAAAGGTCGGTGGCAACAAGTATTACGCGTTTGTCAATAGCAGCAATATCCACGACTGTTGCTCCAACCAGATATTGCATGATACTGCCGGATACATGTATAATGTCATCCACCCGTCCTTGCAGATAAGAATCTGTCATATTTCTAAACATTGCCTTAATGTTCGATACTACTTTTTTAAGAGCCCATTCAGCATTAACCCGTTCTTTTTCGATGGTTTCGATGGTTTTTCCATAAAGCATCTTGTCTTTGAACAGTACCTTGTGCGTTTCAAGAATGTGGGCGTGCTCACGCAATTCTTCAGGTGTTGTTTCGATGATTTTGCTGAGGTTATCTTTAGCATTTTTTACTGCGGCCTTGAACCGTTTGATCTCATCTTGCAAATTATCTGCACTGATAAAGTATTTATCAACAACATCAACGCCTTCCTTCCCAACCAGGTATGCTTTACCAATGCAAATACCCGGAGAGGCAGTAATACCGCGGAGTTGCAATTCCATTTCGTTTGTATTCGGCATTTCTTATTATTCTCCAAAGCGGTTTTCAAACAATTGTACAAGATCATTTAAAATGTTAATATCCGATTGATCGTCAATTAATAAAGTCAGTTTTGAATCTTTCATACATAACAGGCTAAGAATATCGATAATTCTGGAAGCATCCGCCTTGTCTTGGTCTTTTATAATCCACACTTTTGATTTTGCTTTTTTAACAAGCTTTGCTATTTTGGCCGCCGATCTTGCATGAAGTCCAAGAGGGTTGGTAATGGTAACATTTTTTGAAAGTTCAATAACCGAATTGTTTTTACCCATAAAAATTTCTACCAATCTCCATGATTTTTGTCAATCTGTAATCATTGACAAAACATCAAATAGCTGTTAGAGCTTTTTCGACAATTACATACAATATCTTGAATTTGTATGAAATTAATTAATATCTTATCCTCTCATAAATTTTAATTTAAGGAGGTGGAATCAATGTCTGATAACATATTGATTTATGGTAAAGATACGTGACCTTACACAAATGCGGCTCGTGAAGCTTATGCCAAACAAGGGAAAAAGGTTGAGTACTATGACGTTCGGTACGATGCCGACAAACTGAAAGACATGATGGAATATTCCGACGGTAAACGCAAAGTTCCGGTAATTGTGGACCATGATAAGGTTACCATCGGATTTAACGGCGGTTCATGAGGAGTTTAACTCTCTCGGCTGTATGCCGATAAGATTGATGACCTGAATTTTGCATGAAAATTAATGAGCTTTTTTAAACGGCTTAATTGAAGCGGGTTTAGACAAAATCACATCATGATAGTTTTTATCCAAGTGTTAAATCGAATGATGATCTTTTTTATTCATTAATTTTCACCCCAAGGGCTCGTAAAAAGTTCAAATTCAAGGCGTGCAAATTTTGTAATCATCGGCTATCCGCCGGTCCCGTAGGGAGCGTACTTTTCGTACGTTGAATGATTGCGAAATGCAGCACAACACAGAAGTTGGACTTTTTACGAGACCGTCAAGCTTGAACTTTGAGGTTTTATATGGACAGACAATTTCTTATTGACGACTTCAAAATAGGTGAAGCGTGGCGCCTTTTCAGAATCATGGGCGAATTCGTTGAAGGAATAGAAACGCTCCATGATGTTGGACCTTCTGTGACGATTTTCGGATCAGCCAGAATTAAGCCGGATAATCCAATATACAAAAAAACCGAAACGCTGGCTGCTCTTTTTGTAAAAAATAAATTTTCTGTTATCACCGGCGGCGGCGGTGGAGTGATGGAAGCGGCAAACAAAGGTGCGGCAAAAGCGGGAGGAATTTCCATCGGCCTGAATATTATCCTGCCGTTTGAGCAGAAACCCAATCCTTTTGCAAATATTAAAGTTGATTTTAAATACTTTTTTATTCGAAAATTCATGTTCATTAAATATGCCGCAGCTTATATTATCATGCCCGGCGGTTTTGGTACGATGGATGAGCTGTTTGAAGCAGTCACATTGATTCAAACACAACGAATAAAGCCATTTCCGTTAATTCTGGTTGGCTCCGATTATTGGACAGGACTTATTGACTGGATAAAGGACAAATTGCTTGCCGAAAAACGGATCTCTCCAGAAGACTTAGAAATTTTGCAAATTATGGATGAGCCCGATGAAATTGTAAAAGCCGTAGAAAGAATAATTATTTTATAATACTATCTCTTCTAAACAAATAGATAATTCTAAGAGCGCAGATCCTTGGCTCTTTTTTTATAAGGGAAGGTTAAGAATATTGGCAGTATCAAATACAATCAAAGAACAGGACGCTTTGCTGGAGATAGATGACGTTCATATGAGTTTCGGAAAGGTTCTTGCCCTGGCCGGCGTCAGCCTGAAAATAAGAAAAGGTGAAATACATTCTGTGATTGGGCCCAACGGCGCCGGAAAAACCGTGATGATGAATATTATTAACGGTCTTTACATTCCGCAAAAAGGCGAGATTTACTACAAAGGAAAAAAGATCAACAAATTAAAACCGTATAAACGGGCAAAACTGGGTATGGCCAGGACGTTTCAGAAAGTCGAGGTGTTCGGCGGAATGACGGTACTGGATAACATCCGTCTGGGCCGCCACATCCATTTTAAATCGGGCATAGTTGGTGGATCGGTATATATGGGCAGAACTGCGCGGGAGGAAATCGAACACCGGACCTTTATCGAAGAAAAAATAATAGATCTTCTAGAGATTCAACATATTCGGAATAAACCGGTGGGAATGTTGCCGTACGGCCTTCAAAAGCGGGTAGAACTGGGTCGTGCGCTGGCCCTGGAACCCGATCTTCTGATTCTTGATGAACCGCTAGCCGGACTTAATCTTGAAGAAGTTGAGGACATGGCCCGCTTTATTATAGATGTTAATGAAGATGAAAAATGGAAGGTCACATGTCTCCTGGTGGAGCATGACATGGGCGTGGTCATGGATCTTTCCGATCATATCTTTGTTCTCAATTTTGGCAACATGATCATTGACGGAACGCCCCGGGAAGTACAGAATCATCCCGAAGTGATCAAGGCATACCTTGGTGAAGAGGACCTGTATGCAACAAGGAGATAACACCGTTCAACATAAAAGAAAATACGAAATTGAAATTACAAAAGATCTGACGATCCCCAAACTTTTTTACAAAAAGGCACATCAGTATGGCAAAAACAGGGTGGCCATGCGTGAGAAAGAGTTTGGAATCTGGCGCCCCATCACATGGCATGATTATCTTGAAAATGTTAAATACCTCGCATTGGGCCTCGTCAGCCTTGGACTCGAAAACGGAGACAAAGTTTCCATGATCGGTGATAACCGTCCGGAAGGCCTGTGGGCGGAAATGGCAACCCTGTGTGCCGGTGGCATAGGCGTGTGGCTGTTCCAGGACAGCTTGATCGAAGAAGTCAAATATATCATCGACCATTCAGACACAAAGTTTTTGTTCGGTGAGGGTCAGGAAGAGGTCGATAAAGCCATTTCAATCTTTAATGAATGTCCAAAGCTTGAAAAGATCATATGGGATGATCCCAAAGGGATGCGAAATTATGATCAGGACTATCTAATAAGCCTAAAGCAACTTCAGCAGTTGGGTCGGGAACTTGAACAGCAACAGCCACACCTGTTCAGGGAGATGATCGACAAGGGCCATGGCGATGATGTGGCGCTCCTTTTCTATACCTCTGGCACCACGGCGCTGCCCAAGGGAGCACTTTTGTCCCACAATAACATGTTGACCATGGGAAAGCACCTCATGGCCGTGGATCCATGCCTTGCCACGGATGATTATGCCTCTTACCTGCCCTTTGCATGGATCGGAGAGCAGATGATGTCTATTTCCTGTGGTCTGCAGGTGGGATACACCATTAACTTTCCCGAAGCTCCTGAAACGGCGCAAGACAACATCCGGGAAATAGGCCCCCATGTTATGTTTGCTCCCCCACGCATGTATGAGCAGATGACCCGTACGGTTCAGGTCAAATACCTGGATGCCACCTGGATAAAACGGAAACTCTATGAGCTTTCTACCCGGATCGGTTATCATGTGGCCGACCTAAAATTTCAAAAAAAAACAATCCCCTGGTACTGGGCGTTTCTAGATTGGCTGGCGTATATTGCAGTTCAAAAAAAGCTGAAAGACCACCTGGGTCTTTCCCGGGTTCGCAACGCCTATACCGGAGGCGCGGCCATGGGACCGGACCACTTTCGTTTTTTTCATGCATTGGGAGTCAACCTCAAGCAGATTTACGGGCAGACCGAAGTGGCCGGTATTTCAGTGGTCCATCGGAGTGGAGATATAAAATTTGACACAGTAGGTCTCCCCATACCGGAAACAGAAATAAAAATTACCGAAGATGGAGAGATCCTTACCCGAAGCCCGTCGGTTTTTCTGGGGTATTATAAGAATCCGGAAGCCACGGAAGAGACCTTGAGGGACGGCTGGCTCTATTCAGGTGACAGAGGTTTTATTGATGATGACGATCATCTGGTGGTCTTTGATCGTACGAAGGATGTATTTACGCTCAGGGACGGGAGACCTTTTTCTCCCCAGTATCTGGAAACCCGCTTAAAATTCAGCCCCTATGTAAAAGACTCTTGGGTGATCGGAGATAAGAAAGATTATATTGCAGCAGTCATCTGTATCGATTACTCGGTGGTGGGTAAATGGGCGGATGAAAAAAAGATCAATTATACGAGTTATCAGGAACTTTCTCAGTTAGATCAGATCTATAACCTGGTGGAAGCGCAAATACGCAAAGCCAACAAGGACCTGCCGGAATCGGCAAGAGTGGTAAAATTCGTTAACCTGTATAAAGAGTTCGATGCCGACGATGATGAGCTTACAAGGACCAGAAAATTACGTCGGGAATTTGTGGAAAAAAGATACCATAATATAGTGGATGCTCTTTATTCTGAAAATAACATGGTGCATATCGATACCACGATCACGTATGAAAACGGGAGACAAGCGCATATTAACACCGAGCTTCATATTAAAAAAGTAAAGGATTGAAAATTGAAACAATTTTCAATTTTTTAGGGGGAACTAAGCATGGAACTTTTTTTGATGACGATTACTACGGGCATTATGGTTGGAGGTATCTATGCTCTTGTCGCCCTTGGATGGGTATTGATATATAAATGTTCAGGGGTATTGAACCTGGCCATGGGGGAGATGACGCTTATCGGAGCCTATGTTTCTTTAAGCTTTTACTCCATGGGCATACCTTTTCTGCTGGCGCTTTTGTTTTCACTGATCATAGGTCTTATCCTGGGAATACTGACGGAAAGAATTTTTTTAGACAAACTTATCGGCGAGCCGGTTCTAACGGTTATCATGGTAACCGTAGGACTTTCCTTTTTCTTTAAGGGAATGGTGGAACTCATATGGGGTACCGATACCCGTGTATTCACGCCGCCGGTTTTTTCAATTGAGCCGATTTACATAGGACCCGTCATTGTGGGTCAGGCGTATCTATGGAGCTTTGTGGCAGCCATTATTCTTTTAATTGTTTTTGTCTGTTTTTTTAAATATACCCGGTGGGGTCTTGCCATGCAGGCTACGGCCGACGATGAGATGGCTGCCCTTTCCATTGGGGTTAGTGCAAGATTTGTCTATGCGGCAGCCTGGGCCATCGCTTTTATGGCGGCTGGCGTGGGAGGAACCCTTTTGGGCAATATCAACGGGCTTAACATATCCGTAGGGTACCTCGGTCTCCTGGTTCTGCCTGCGGTGGTGCTGGGGGGGCTCAATTCTGTGCCAGGCGCTATTGTCGGTGGTATTACCATCGGTATATTACAGAACCTTTGTGGGACTTATCTGGACAAATATTTTCCCGGCGGTATCAAAGAAATCGCCCCTTTTGTTTTTATGGCTCTGTTCCTGCTCTTTAAGCCTCATGGATTATGGGGGTGGGAGCGGATTGAACGAGTATAAATAGTCATTTGTCATTGGATAAAAATATTTTGTATCCGTTTACGGAGTAGTTGAGTTAGTGGAAATTCCAAATAACAAAAAAATCACAATGACCGAAATTCAAAATCCCAAACCTTATGATCTTGAAGGAAGTCAAACGAATTGAAAAAGATATTTTCATCAATACTGGAAAAATCGAAATAGTTTGGGTCATTGGTATTTGGAATTTGAGATTTGTTTGGAATTTGATGCTTGAAATTTGGGATTTCAAAAAATCTGTGAACGGTTAAAATATTTTTAAAGTCCACCAGTGACCAATAACAAACGAACGGAGAGAGTTTTATGTCAACAACCTGGCTTCCCTGCGGGATTTACCATCAAAATTATGCTCAAGATCATGCCTGGTGGCAGACCAAGTTTATCAAGGGCAAAATGATCCTGCTCTTTATCATTTTGTCTGTCGTTATTCCGCTGTTTGCAGATTCTTATTTGCTCAGTGTTTGCAATCAGGTGGGCTATACCATTCTTGGCGCTTTAGGGGTTCAGCTTTTAATCGGCTTTTGCGGCCAGATAACCTTGGGTCATGCTGCATTTATCGCAGTGGGCGCATATTCAAGCACTTTGCTTATCCTTGAGTTCCCCTGGCCCAAAATAATGATGGATTACGGCATTGCTTATCCTTTAAGTATATTTATTGCTGCAATTGTTGCCGGTATTTGGAGTGTTTTGTTCGGACTTCCGTCTGCCCGGGTAAAAGGATTCTATCTGATTTTAACCACCATGGCCGCCCAGTTCATTACCGTAGACTTTATCATCACCCAGTACGTAAGCCAGATCGGCGGACGGGGGCAGGCCTTTTCTTTGCCTCCGGGGACCATTAAAGTAGGACCGTGGGTTATTGACAGTGACCTTAAAGTATATTTCATGATGCTTGTCCTTGTGATTTTCTGTGTTGTAATCATGGTCAACCTGCTCAGGTCGAGAGTCGGCAGGGCCTGGGTGGCCATACGTGACAATGACATTTCTGCGGAGGTTATGGGAATTAATGTTGTCAAATATAAGCTTCTGGCCTTTTTTGTGGCCGGATTTATCGGCGGAATTGCAGGAGCGTTCTGGATCAGCAACCTTGCCGCCATAAGCCCCGAACACTTTCCCTGGTTCTGGTCTTTGTGGCTGGTGGGTGTGATCCTTATCGGCGGGGTCGGCTCGATCTACGGAGCCATCTTTGGATCCATATTCATGGTCGTCGTGATGGAGGTTTTACAATTTGCCGTCATGCCTCTTGCAGATATTTTTCCCAAACTATTAATGGATTTTTTGTTTATTAAAGAGTCGGTATTTGGTCTATCCATATGTATGTTTATGATATTTGAGCCCAATGGGTTGGCCTATCGGTGGTGGCAAGTTAAAAATTATTTTAACCTGTGGCCTTTTTCGTATTAGTACCTAACGCGGACAAGCCCGCCATCCGGCCAAGCGGAGTGAGGCAGACGGACTGAAACTAAAAATATTTGCCACAAAGGCACTAAGACACAAAGGCAAAAGTAAAAGGTCAGATTATAAAAAAAGGAGGTGATACCAGCAGGAATTTGGCAGCAACCCGATGAAAATCACACTATCATAAGAAGGGGGAGAAATGTTATGTTCGCTAAAAATATGTGGTCAAAGTTTATAATATCATTATTTGTAGTAACCCTTGTTGCTGGATTTTCTCCTATGGTCGGAGCCGAAACAATTAAGGTAGGATCCCTCAACGACATGACCGGAGCAACCTCGGATGTGGGCAAGGATTATGCCCTGGGCATTGCAGAAGCTATTCACTATGTAAATGATACTGGCGGGATAAACGGCAAAAAGATCAAACTATATCAGTTTGATTACGGTTACCGTATCCCCGAAGCCCTGACAAAATACAACCTGTTTAAGCGTCTGAAATGCGTGGCCATCCTGGGATGGGGAACCGGTGACACCGAAGCATTGGCGCCCACGGTTGCTAAAGATAAAATACCATATGTATCAGCATCTTATTCCGGGCATTTATGTAAACCGGAAAAGACACCCTATAATCTGTTTTTTGCAACGGACTATTCCACCCAGTCAAGGGGGCTCATCACTGCATGGTTTGATAAGAAATGGCCTCAAAAACCTGATTATGGAAAACGTAAACCCAGAATTGCCATGTGTTATATGACTGCCTCAGCGTTCAGCAGTGCATCCATAAAGGCTGCGAAGGAACAGGCGGAAATACTGGGTTTTGAAATTGGTCCTGATCAGGACGTATCGTTATTTGCAATCGATACCAAGAGCCAGATTTTGGCATTAAAGAAATTTAAGCCGGATGTGCTCCTCCATACTAATACCGTGATGTCTGTTGCCGCAACGCTGCGTGATGCTTATTCACTGGGACTGGGCGCCGATAATATCATAAAATGCTGGGGATATGATGAAAACCTTCCCAAGCTGGCAGGAAAGGCCGCCGAAGGGGCTATGGGATGTGCTCCGTGGGCGTTTTTCGGGCTTGATGTCCCTTTGATGGACAAAGTTATCGAATATGCCAAGAAGTATAACCCCGGTGTGCCTCTGGAAAAACGGACCATACATACCGTCCAGGCATGGGCAAGTGCGCTGGGGCTTGCGGAAGCGTTGAAACGGGCGGATAAGGCCGGAGATTTGTCCGGGGAAGGAATTCTCAGAAAGGGTTTTGAGACAATGAAGGACTATGAAATTGGTCTTGGCATTGCTCCGGTAACTTATACGGCAACAGATCACAGGTCCCAAAGCCAAGCAAAAATCTATGAATATAAAAATGGGAAGTTCTCACTGATTGATGTCGTTGATCTGAAAAAAAGATGGCCGGATAAATGGGCCAATGAATGGCTTGGATGGTAGTTAATGATTGACAATTGAAGATTGAAGATTGACGAATTAAAAATATAAAAAATTTTATTCAATTTACAATCGAAGTCGGAAAGTTATAGTGCCTGCAAGGAGGTTTTTAGGCTTTGTCCAATGAGGAAATGATCTTAAAGATCAATAATATTGAAGTCAAGTACCACGAGGTAATTCTGGTAATAAAAGGGGTTTCCATCGAGGTCCCTAAAGGGGGGATTGTTGCCCTTTTAGGCGCCAATGGAGCCGGTAAGAGTACGACGTTAAAGGCGATATCCGGTTTGTTGAAACACGAAGACGGCGAAGTGACCGATGGATCCATTGAATTTATGGGCGAACGCATTGACAAGATAAAGGCAGAAAAGATTGCCAAAATGGGCATCGTTCAGGTCATTGAGGGACGCAGGGTATTTGAGCACCTCACGGTAGAGCAGAACCTGAAGGTGGGCGCCCATATGAGAAAGTTCGGCAGATCGGTCAAGGAAGGGCTTGAGATGGTATACAACTACTTTCCACGGCTGAGGGAAAAGCGCAACGAAATCGCCGGCTTTATCAGTGGTGGAGAGCAGCAGATGACGGTTGTTGGGCGCGCTCTGATGACCAGTCCCAAACTGATCCTTTTGGATGAGCCTTCCATGGGATTGGCCCCGCTTCTTATCCATGAAATCTTCAATATTATTAAAAAACTTAACCAGGAGGAGCAAATATCGATCCTTCTGGTGGAACAAAATGCCAAGCTTGCCCTTAATGTTGCGCCCTATGCCTATGTGATGGAAAACGGTCGCATCGTTATGGACAACACCGCGGAAAAGCTTAGGGAAAATCCGGATATCAAGGACTTTTACCTGGGCATGACCGATATTGGTGGTAGAAAAAGTTTTAGGGATGTAAAGCACTATAAGCGAAGAAAAAGATGGCTTACCTAGTTTCCATACAGAAATGGCCCTTTTCTCTCCGAGCCGGAGGCCGCAATCTCTGCGCCTGCCCTGTGAAATGCAGCGCATATTTCTCTGGGGTCAAT
>CAZKDT010000067.1:0-10459 GCA_964551515.1 uncultured Desulfobacteraceae bacterium
TCTTCTCACATATTACCTATAAGACGGGCACAAGGCTGCCTGCAAAGAAGATCTGTGAAATTGCCAACAGTTATGGCATTCCCACGCTTATCGATGGCGCCCATGCCCCGGGCATGCTCAATCTGGATTTCCATGACATTGGTTGTGATTTTTACGCTGGATCAGGACACAAATGGCAGTGCGGACCTGGCGCCACCGGGCTTATCTATTTGCGGAAAGATAGCCCCAACAATGTGCCTGACTACTATGCTATCAATTCCTCACTCTATCCATATCCAGACTATTTTAACCTGGCCACCCAGCTACAATACGTTGGAAACGACAACTATCCGGCAAAACGGGCATTGAGGGACTCCTGCGAAATGTGGGAAACCATAGGCAGAGACCGGATCGAGGAGTATGTCTTATCACTCAGCTCCCATTGCAAGCAAAGGATTAAGGAGACTTTTGGGGATGATACGGTCATCTATTCACCGGATATCCCGGAGCTTTCCAGCGGGCTCACGTCCTTTAATCCCTTTGATGACCAAACCGATTTAGTCAAACTCAATGAATTCAGAGACAGACTGAGAGAAGAGTACGGTTTTATTATCAGAACTACCGATTTCAAGATTAAAAACAATGATGAATATGACACTCATGCCCTGAGAATCTCAACCCATCTTTTTCACAATCACCGTCAGGTGGATGACCTTGTCGAAGCCATGTACGATCTCTACAGGGACATGATTAATAACTAACAATCGAGATAGGCAGGATTTTGTTACCCGCATGGGTAGAATTGCAATGGAAACCGGCCGTCACCCGGACCTATGAAACAAAAAAGCTCAGCATGGATTTTGCTGAGCTTTCTTTTTTTATGGCGTCCCCAAGGGCATTTGAACCCCTGCTGCTGGCGTGAAAGACTCCTATTCCCGTTTTATTCTTTCTTTAAAATCAGTTAGTTATTGGAATATCAGGTAACATCTCAATAAGTTCCGGGTTGCTAATTTTAGTTTGATTCTCAGTTATTAAATGGTTATTCACCACGAAGTGCACGAAGAAACACGAAGTCACTGTTTTTTATTGCATTGCTTCGTGGCCTTCGTGGTCTTCGTGGTAAGACAATCATAATGCGATGTTTGCACGCAGTTCTGAAACACAGCTCATCTACTGTCTGAATTTCTCGATAAGTTTCAATTAATTGAATGGCAAGTCGGTGCGGTGTTTGCCATGGACGGACAGATATTAGGCCTGGAGAGTTTTGGTTGTCATGACACGTTCAAGAGATTTTTCGATAAACTTGTAAAAAGTTATGCGCTTGATGCATTGGACAGCCGGGATGTTTCACAAAAGGAATCCGTTCCGCCAAACAAGGCGCGTCATTTTGTAGAATCAGCACTCAAAAGCAAAAGAGAAAGTCATCCTCCCATTGGATTAGGAACAAACATTACCTTTGAATCTCGTACAGTATCCGGAGCAGCACTGGTTGAAAAAGACCGGGTTCTCCATCTGTCGGCATTCAAAAGAGAAAAAAGAGGTAACTCAAACGGTGTTGGATATCAAAGATTTTCCCAAAGGAGGAGACGCAGGTAAATTCCTGTATGCTCAAGCGAAGCATGTGTTAATAATACATATGCGACTCCATGGTGTCTGTATAGTTAAACGAGGCACTATGTTTTTCGAATTTTCATCTCGAGAAAAATCTGTGTTCTTCGCTTAAGGGTTTGGTCCAAATCGGTTTGGCATTTTTACTAATAAAATTTGTTTCAACGAACGCTGAAAATGAATTTTTAAATTAAAACAACTTGACCGGGAAACTTTTTCACCACATATTATCCTTTCAGCAAGTGCTGAAAGGAGCCTATATAATGAAAACTTCTGATGAAACACTTGAAAAAAGCGCCGAAAATGCGTTGCGAGCATGCCTGTCAAAAGTCCCCTTTCTAAGGATCAACAATATCCAAAAAGACCCCGGGATTAGAGATAATAAGCCTGATTTGTTGGTACAACTATCAGTGCAGGGTATTAAAAAAGAATTGTTGATCGAGATTAAAAGTAACGGCCAGCCCCGTCGTGCACGTGAAGCTGTGAATCAGCTTTTGAGATATAAGACTGTTTTTCCAAAAGCTTATGGAGTCTTTGTGGCACCGTATATTTCTCCAACGGCATCTGAAATCTGTATAAAAGAAGGCATAGGTTATGCGGATCTTTCTGTAATGACTCTTAAACTTTTAATGCAGGAAGCATAATATCTTCAAGTTGCTTTCTTTGCTTCTCGAAGCTTTCTTTATTCTTTACTCTTTCAAACTTGATCATTTTTTCAAAACGAAGAAACACTTTACTAAATGGTTTTGGCAGAAGAAATTTATCCCAACTGTTGAAATACCATGCTTTTTCTGCGGAAACAGAAAAAGGAACAATTACGGAATTGGCAGCATGTGCTAAATGGATTACACCAGGTTTAACAATGCCTGAAGGCCCTTTAGGTCCATCCACAATATGTCCTGCAAGTTTTCTTTCCTTGAAATTAGCAATTATATTCTTTAAAGCTTTCATACCCCCTTTTGAAGAAGAACCCCGGACTGTATTCCAGCCGCACCGTTCAGCCACACCGGCTACAATTGCTCCATCGTTACTTTGGCTGATCATAATAACAGGGTTGAAGACTTTATAATTTTGAAAATGACGAATAGCAGAAAAAAATTGTTGATGCCATGTGCAAAGTAACACAGACCCACCATTTTCGAGATAATCCATCCATTCTTTCTCATTTTCAACCTTTAGACAAAATGTCCGTGAATAGGCTCGACAAAATCGATAAAGAAAAGATATGAATAGTTCTGATGTAAAGAAACGGCCTGTTTTTATTCTCAAAACAGAATACCCTTTGTTGTTTCTGACAGCAACAATTAGAGCGAACGGTTCGGTCTTGTGTTTAGTAACTTCTCAAAAAGTTCTGGTGTATTAAATGGTGATATTGAGCCGAATCCATAATTTATTGAGATGTTACTGTGTTTACTAATAACTTGTTAAAATTATTCGATATACCTTGTCAATAGCATATCCTGAAATCAATTCGGATTGATTACATATATCTGAAAATCCACAAAAAATCAAAGGAAAGTCCTCTAAAATGAATTCGCCTATTGAAAACGACATCAAAACAATTTAAGACCTCAAAGATCTGCCATTTATAGCAGTGATGGGAGGAGCACCCGTAAGTCACAGAATATATACCTATTTGAAGAGGTTTAATAATTATTTTCTCTTGTGGCCCACTATTTTCTGAGGTATGGACAAATAATTTGATTTGTGTAGTGGATCCAAAATGCATTAAACCGGCAGATGAAAATTTATGAAAAATTACAGGATAAAAATTCCGCGGAATTTGTGTAAATTTATAATACCAGCCCTGTTATTTTATTTTATGGTTGCTGGTTGTTTAGGAACAACCCACTTATGTGCGGCAATCACTTTAGTTAGTGTCCATCCATAAATCTATATTGGGCCAAATTAAGTTTCCAATTCAGAAATGAGCAATTTTTCGCAAGGTCAAGGAAATCAAGGAATTATGCGGAGGCGTACAATTGGTACGCCGCACAATTAATTCCGCAGATTGACGCAGAGATTGCGGAAAAGGGCCATTTCTGGATGGAAACTAGTTAAGAGTAATCGTTCACAGGTGTCAGGGTTAAGGACAAAGAAGGCATTGAAGATCCGAAGTTCTCGTTACAAATGTTCAAATTCCCAAGTAATTGCCAATTTGCCTTCAAATTTTGGATTAAGCCTGACGAAATTGACGCTTTTCTCGTAAATACGTATCCCAAATGCAATCCGGGGACGAAAATGGAACCTTGCACCCTTGAACCCGTGAACGCCTACAGCTAAGATACCCTTCGGTCATGCTGAAAAAGCATCAAAAAATAAAAAGGCAGAGTCGTCTTTGCTCTGCCAATATTAGCCCGGTAGTCTCCCACTTTCCAACTACCCGGCATTGCAATCTTTTAGCTTCCCCAGATGTCGTTGTACAATGCAGTTTTGCATTGAGATGCACGGTCATCAGAGAAGCTTTATAAATGTCACATCAAGCTCCTCATTTTACAGTATAACCTTCGTGAGATTGAACTATCACATGGTCAAAAACATGGTGTTAAAGCTGAGTGACATTTAGTAATTTTCAGTCTCATGTTCATATTTTAAAAATAATACATAAATGAATAATGTCAAAGGAAAATAACCGTTCAAAGTTCAAAAAGACCTAAAACCCGGTTTTCATCTTTTGGAAGCCGAGTTTTTTTTATTGACATGAACCTTTCTTTTTACCCTGATTTACATCGGGTTTATGGGGTATGACATTTCTAACTAAATAAAAAGGGCTTGGATATTTCATCTAAGCCCTTGATATTATTAGTGGCGGGAGTGACGAGACTTGAACTCGCGACCTCCGGCTTGACAGGCCGGCGCTCTAACCAATCTGAGCTACACCCCCAAATGGTAGGCGGAACAGGGCTTGAACCTGTGACCCTCGGCTTGTAAGGCCGATGCTCTCCCAACTGAGCTACCCGCCCCTAAAATTTACGTGCAAATTTAGGCTATGTGGTCTCAAAAACAAAGTACCGGTAACAATTTAACAACATGAAGTCAAGATTTAATTGTTCTAAAAATATTCCTATAAAAATTCAATTATATTAAAGCTGACGGCTGCTCCAGATCAATTTCTTTTTGCATTATGTTAAAAGACATGTCGTTTTTTTTGAAAAGAGTATCCCCTTCATTCAGAATCAATGAATGAGGCAAAACTTCGTCCATATGCTCCACCAAAACAATTTCAACTTCTTTTAACACCGTAGCGGGTATATCCTTTAAATCCTTTTCATTTTCTTTGGGGATAAGAACCTTCTTGACTCCGCCCCTGTGAGCAGCCAGAATTTTTTCTTTTATTCCACCGATAGGAAGAACACGGCCTCTCAAAGTTATTTCACCGGTCATGGCAATATCATGATAAACAGGTCTTTTCAGAAGGGCCGAGACCAGGGATGTACACATTGAAATTCCTGCCGAAGGTCCGTCCTTGGAAATAGCGCCTTCAGGTATATGAATATGAATGTCAAATTTCCTGTAAAATTTTCTATCAATGTCGAGACTCTCGGCACGTGATCGAACATAGCTCACGGCTGCCTGAGCAGACTCCTTCATCACGTCTCCCAGTTTGCCGGTCATAGAAAGTTTTCCCCTGCCGGGCATAATCAGTGTTTCGATACAAAGCAATTCTCCACCCACCTGTGTCCAGGCCAGTCCGGTAACAATTCCAACTTGATCGTTTTCCTCTATTTGAAGTTCTTTGAAACGCGGGGGACCCAAGTATTTCCGCACGGATTTTGCGGTTACTTTAAAACCGTTGTGTTCTTTATCCTTTATCATTTTACGGGCGATTTTACGACAGATTGAAGAAATTTCGCGCTCAAGATTTCTAACTCCTGATTCTCGTGTATATCTCCGAATAATTGTAAGAACAGCTTCCTTGGAAAAATGTACATTCTTATCTTTAAGTCCATTCATCTCGATCTGTTTGGATAAAAGAAAGTCTCTGGCGATATAATACTTTTCATACTCGGCATAGCCGGGCAGACGAATAATTTCCATTCTATCCTGTAACGGCAGCGGTATTTCAGGAAGCGTATTGGCTGTAGTAATAAAAAGAATGTCTGAAAGATCGTAATCTATATCAAGATAATGGTCATTGAAACTGCAATTCTGTTCCGGGTCAAGGACCTCTAAAAGAGCGGCCGAAGGATCGCCACGGAAATCCATACTCATTTTATCAACTTCATCAAGACAAAATACCGGATTGTTGACACCGACTTTTTTAAGAGACTGAATGATTTTACCCGGCATTGCGCCAATATAGGTGCGCCGATGTCCCCGAATTTCAGCCTCATCCCGAACACCGCCCAGGGAAAGACGTACAAATTTTCTTCCCGTGGCCCTGGCAACAGATTTGGCCAAAGAAGTTTTTCCCACACCGGGTGGCCCCACAAAACAGAGTATGGGTCCCCGGATTTTGTTGACCAGAGATTGGACCGCAAGATATTCCAGTATGCGCTCCTTTGGTTTTTCCAGCCCGTAATGATCTTCTTCCAGTATTTTATCTGCTTCTTCAATATCTTTCCGGAATTTGCTTTTGTCAAACCATGGGAGACTGATCAACCAATCAATATAGCCTCGAACCACCGTTGCTTCTGCCGACATAGGGGTCATCATCGTAAGCTTTTTGAATTCTTGTCTGACCTTGGCTGCAGCTTCCTTTGACATCCTTTTGCGTTTGATTCGCTTTTCAAGATCGTTCAGTTCGTTTCTATTTTCGTCCTCTGTTCCGATCTCCTTTTTGATTGCGCGTATCTGTTCATTCAGATAATAATTCTTCTGGGTTTTTTCCATCTGTTTCTTGACACGACTTTTTATTCTCTGATCCATCTTGAAAATATCGATTTCCATCTTTATCAAACTTAAAAGAAGAGACAACCTCTCTTCCATGACAACCGTTTCTAACAGACGCTGTTTATCATCTATTTTAAAAGAAAAATGGGCTGCCACCGTATCAGCCAATTTTGAAGGATCTGAAATGGCAGAAACCGTTTTTACGAGATCTTTTGAGATGTTTTTGTTTGCTTTAGCATATTCATTGAAACTATTGTGTATCGCCCTGACCAGTGCCTCGCCCTCGGCCGGCAATATCTCCCTTTCAGGAATCGGTCTCAGTGCCACCTGCAAAAAATCCGGATTCCTGATAAAACGGGTAATAGAAGCCCTGGTTTTTCCTTCGATCAGAGCTTTTACCGTGCCGTCCGGGAGTCGAAGAAGCTGTAGTATGTTTGCAATGGTCCCGATCTGACTGACGTCTTTTTCTGTGGGGTTGTCAATACCCGCCTTTTTTTGAGTGGCAAGAAAAACTCTTTTATCGTTGTTCATTGCATCGGAAAGGGCTTTAACGGATTTTGAACGTCCCACAAAAAGAGGGGCAACCATGTGTGGAAAGACCACAATATCTCTAAGCGGAAGTAGCGGAAGTAGTAACTCCGGCAAATCCGAATCATTATCCTTAAAAAATTTCGGTAAGTTAATCATCGTAATATTTAATACCTCTAATTACGTGTCCTGTGCTTGTTTTCTGGGCTGCTCAAATAGAAGAATAGGATCCTCTTTATTGATCACTGTATCTTCTCCGATGACACATTCCTTTACATTCTCCATAGAAGGAATTTCATACATGATATCTAACATGGAGCTTTCTATAACGGCACGGAGTCCTCTGGCGCCTGATTTTCTTTTCAATGCCTCTCTGGCAATGGCTGAAATAGCGCTATCTGTAAATCTTAAGTTTACCCCTTCCATTTCCATGAGTTTTGAAAACTGTTTTATAAGGGCATTTTTCGGCTCCTTCAGTATTCTTATCAAAGCAAGCTCATCCAATTCGCCAAGGGTTGCGATAACAGGCAGACGACCCAGAAATTCAGGAATTAAACCGAATTTTATCAGATCTTCGGGTTGAAGCATCTGCAGGATTTCGCCGATATTTTTATCTTTATTTTTTACGATCTTAGCGCCAAAGCCCATGACTTTTGAGCCCAAACGCCGCTGTATAATCTGGTCAAGCCCTGTAAAAGTTCCTCCACAAATAAAAAGTATGTTAGAAGTATCAACCTTGACAAAATCCTGCTGCGGATGTTTTCGTCCTCCTTTAGGAGGTACACTGGCTGTAGTTCCTTCTATAATCTTTAATAATGCCTGTTGAACCCCTTCTCCTGAAACATCACGGGTAATGGACGGGTTATCGGATCTGCGTGCAATCTTGTCAATTTCATCAATGTAAACAATACCCCGCCGGGCTTTTTCCACATCGTAATCGGCATTCTGAAGCAGGGAAAGGATGATATTTTCGACATCCTCGCCAACATAGCCGGCTTCTGTCAGGCTGGTAGCATCAGCAATGGTAAAGGGTACATTCAAAAATCTTGCAAGTGTCTGCGCCAGCAATGTCTTTCCACAGCCGGTCGGCCCAATAAGAAGGATATTGCTTTTTTGTATTTCAACCTCATTGCTTATTATTGAAGAATTAAGACGTTTGTAATGATTATAAACAGCAACAGCAAGAATTTTTTTTGCCGGATTTTGTTCAATTACGTAATCATCGAGCATTGTCTTTATTTCTTTTGGAAAATTGATTTGCTCCATGCCGTCTACGTCTTTTCCTTTTTCCTCTTCAATGATTTCACTACATAGCTGTATGCATTCATCGCAAATATATACTGCGGGGCCAGCAATTAGTTTTTTAACCTCTTTCTGATTTTTTCCACAAAAGGAACAGAAAAGGTTGTCGTTCAAATCCCCTTTTTTTGACATTTTAATCCTCCGCCTTCTCTATTCTATCAAGATCATCTCTGTTCACGATAAGGTGATCCACGATTCCATATTCCTTAGCCTCTTCACCGGTCATGAAGAAATCACGGTCCGTATCCGATTGTATATGCTCTAAATCTTTTCCGGTATGCGTGACTAGAATTTGATTCAGGGTTTCCTTCATACGAAGGATCTCTTTAGCCTGTATTGCTATATCTGATGCTTGTCCCTGAAATCCTCCCATGGGCTGATGTATCAAAATTCTTGCGTTAGGAAGAGTATAGCGCTTACCTTTTGTACCGGCAGTCAGTAAAAGCGCCCCCATACTGGCTGCTTGGCCAAGACATACGGTGGCAATATCCGGTTTAATATACTGCATGGTATCATATACCGCCAAACCGGCTGTAACCAAGCCACCAGGGGAATTGATGTAAAAGTTGATATCTTTGTCAGGATCTTCGGATTCGAGAAACAAAAGTTGCGCGATCAAAAGATTTGCAATCTCATCATTTATCGCCGTGCCAAGGAAAATTATTCTGTCTTTAAGAAGCCTCGAATATATATCATAGGCACGTTCCCCTTTGCTGCTCTGCTCTATAACCATGGGTATTAGTGGCACAAATCGTCTCCTTTATCACTTTGTATTTTTTATTCTCAACAATTTTATTTTTTGAAACCGTTGGATTTAAATTTCAGATTGTTGCTCTAAGCCGGGTTCTACCTCTTCTATGGTACTATTTTTAATAATAAGTTCGATGGCCTGTTTTTCAAGTAGCGTCTGTTTAAATAATTCGAGGTTATCCTTATCCTGAGTATAATACTTTTTTATTTCTTCAACCGGTTGTTTAAAACCTTGAGCCATCTCATTAAAAGCAGTGTCTAGTTCTTCATCTGAAAGAGTCATATTTTCCTGCTCAACAATTTTGTTTAAAATCAAGTGCCGTCTTACTTTCTTTTCTGCCAGTTCACGATGTCGTTCCAAAAGGATTTCTCTGGACAGCCCCTGGTCTTCCATTGATTTATTATGATACGCCAAAGTTCGTTCAACCTCTTCAATAATCCTTTCCAGTTCATAGTCGACCATTGAATCCGGCAACTCAAATTTTGTTTTTGAGATCAAGCTTTGAAAAATTTGCTCATTCATCTCCTGCTCTGCTCTCTTGGTGTAGCCCTCATCCAGGTTCTTGGTTATGGCATCTTTCAGGTTGTCTAATGTTTCATACTGCCCAAAATTTTTGGCAAACTCGTCATCAATCTCTGGAAGCACTTCTTCTCTAATTCCATTCAGCGTTACCTGAAAAATTATTTCCTGGTTGGCCAGCTTGTTATTTTGATAATCCTCAGGAAATTTTACTTTTATTTCCCGTGTATCACCATTCTTCATTCCCATTAGCTGATTGTCAAATTCCTTTAAAATATGTCCATCGCCAATTTTCATGGTGTGGTTTTCGGTCTTTTGAGTTTCGGTAAACGGTTTGCCGTCTTTAAATCCTTCATAATCAATCAGAACAAAATCGTTTTCTTGAACCCCTCGATCTTCTGCTATGGGATTTTGTTGTGCCAACTTTTTCTGAAGCATTTTAAGCTGTGCATCTATTTCTTCATCCATAACCCGGTAAAGAAATTTTTTCAGGGTTAAGCGCTTGAAATCGATGTCCTCAATTTCGGGTTTTATCTCTACCTCGGCGGTATATTTATAAGGGCCCTTATCATCAAGTCCGGGCGAGTCAATATTTGGTTTTCCCACAAGATCAAGATCGGCTTCCTTTAGCGCCTCAACAAAAGAATCCTGAATAAGTTTGGAAGATACATCATTATGGACATCTTTTTTTAACAACCTTTCCAAAACCGAACGAGGGACCTTTCCTTTTCGAAACCCTTTTATTTTAGCTGTTTTTTTGAGATCTTTATAGGCATTGTTCAATTCACGGACAACTTTTTCTTCCGGAATCTCTACATGCATTTTCTTTTTAACGCTACTCACATTCTCTACCGAAACTTTCATAAAAATCCTTTCCAAGAGGTTAACATTGATGAACTCGTAAAAAGTCCGATTTAGACGGTTTCGTAAAAAGTTCAA
>CAZKDT010000068.1:0-10403 GCA_964551515.1 uncultured Desulfobacteraceae bacterium
AAAAACGGGAAGTTCATTGCTGCTCACGGAAACCCCGCCGGTATTACCAAAAAGCTTTTTCATATTAACTCAACTACTTCGTGAACAGATACATTTATCATGGGTTATCTTGTGATCCCGCGCCGGGAAGATTTTATAAAATCGATCAGGTTGACCACCTCGCGAATCTGTTCCACCTCCGCTCCGACTCTTTCTATGGCTTCATTTAGCGTAATCCCAATACGGAAAATAATCCGGTAAGCTTTCTTCAATAAAGATAATGTCTCCTGTGAAAACCCGTGGCGTTTTAACCCAACACTATTTAAGCCATGCAGTTTTGCCCTGTCGCCAGATGCAATAACATATGGTGGAATATCTTTTACTACCGCTGATTTTCCGCCCACATATGCATAATCACCGATCCTGACAAACTGATGTATTGCCACCAGTCCGCCGATGGTAGCATTATCACCGACAACAATATGTCCGGCAAGTGTTGCGTTGTTTGCAAAAATGACTTTTTTCCCGGTGATGCAATCATGGGCTATATGTGTATAGGCCATTAAAAAGTTCTCTTCACCAACTTCAGTGAGTCCTCCGCCGAATTGCGTTCCTCTGTGAACCGTGACAAATTCTCGTATAATTGTGCCTCGTCCGATCTTAACATCGGTTTTTTCACCCTTAAATCTCAACGACTGGGGAGCAGCCCCTATAGCGGCATGCTGAAATATACGACAATCCTGGCCAATGGTAACATAAGGTTCAATACTCACATGGGAACCGATTACGGTTCCGGATCCGACAGACACATTTTGCCTGATAATGGAATATGGCCCCACATCAACGTTAGCATCCAGTTCGGCCTTTGGATCTATAATCGCCGTTGAATGTATCATTATTTTTCCCCAAAAGAAGCCATCAGTTCAGCTTCGGCCACAAGTCCTTCATCAACAAAGGCCATTCCGGACATCTTGAACACTTTGGACCTCTGTTTCAAAAATTGTATCTCAAATATAATCTGATCCCCAGGAACAACCGGTTTTCGGAATTTGACCTTGTTCATGCCCATAAAATATATCAGTGAACCGGGTTCTTTTTCGGGCAGTGACTCAGCCGCCAGCACAGCGCCGGCCTGGCCCATGGCTTCGATCATAAGCACTCCTGGCATAATGGGATTCCCCGGGAAATGACCCTGGAAAAAGGGTTCGTTAATGGTTACATTTTTAAGGGCAACCACCTTCTCGCCAGGAACCAGTTCAATTATGCGATCAATCATAATGAACGGATACCGGTGAGGTAATACGTTCATAATTTTTTGAATATCAAAAATTTTCTCCATTTTCTCTCTCCGTTCTCTCAATCTTTTTTAATCTCTTTTCCATGTCCTCCAGCTTTTTTTTAAGCTTCGGAAGCCTGGGCAGGATCTTTTGTATTCTTAGCCACAGTCGATGAGGTATTGCCGGTGATCCTGACATAATTTCGTCACCAGACACAGATTTAGCAACTCCGGCCTGAGCGCCAATGGTTACATTATCACCAATGTTTAGATGGCCTACAACCCCTGCCTGTCCCGCCAGTATGACGTTTTTTCCGATGGTAACGCTTCCTGAAATACCGACCTGGGCCACAAGAACACTATTTTCACCCACGCTCACATTATGAGCAATATGAACAAGGTTATCTGTCTTAACTCCGTTTTTTATCCAGGTTTTACCAAAAGTGGCTCTATCAATTGTATTCCCGGCGCCAATTTCCACATCATCATCTATTCGGACAATTCCGGTGTGGGGAATCTTGTAATACTTTTTTCCGTCAGGTGCAAAACCAAAACCGTCACTCCCGATAACGGTCCCGGCATGTATGATCACCCGGTTTCCTATTGTGCAACGATCGAGGATTGTCACATTGGGGTGAATCTGCACATCGTTTCCAATGATAACATTGTCACCGATAACCACGTTGGGATGAAGTACCACACAGTGACCAAAAGTGACATTATTCCCAATTACGACAAAGGGAGCTATCGACACTTCCTGGCCGTATAAAAAGTTTTTGCCAATATATGCCTGTGGACTTATACCGGGTTCCGGTTTTAAAGGAGAATAGAAAAGGTTTAAAACCATGGCGAAAGCAAGCTGGGGATTATTCACCCGTAAAATGTTTTTTGTAGAAGCCTGAAAAGCTCGGGGAACGATAATCGCTCCGGCCTCTGTTGCATCAATTTTTTTTAAAAATTTAGCCTCACCGGCAAATGTTATTTCATCATTTTTAGCATCATCAAAAGGTGCAGCGCCACAAATATTTTTATTCTTATCCCCTTTTATCTCGCCGTTGACAACTTCAGCTATCCTATCCAGTGACAGTTCCATTTCACATTATACCCGATTCAGCAATACTTTCAAAAAGCTAAATTATTACATTATTTTTTTCTTTTTTTTTATTCTTTTACTTTTTAGTACTACTGGCAAAACTGGCATTGTATTTCTGGATTATTCGGTCGGTTATATCGATTGTGTTTGGGTAATACATCACTCCGGCCTCCCGATTTTCAAGAATAAGGAGAAAACCCTCCTTTTTGCCCATTTCAGTGATAATCTCTAGAACCTCTCTTTTGATTCGGACTATAAGTCTTTCTTCATGCTCCTTGAACTCAGCGACATATTTTTTCTTTAACGATTTAAAGTCATTGATATTTATTCTTATTTCACGTTCTTTCTCTTCCCGCATCTCCTTGCTCATCACAAGAGTTTCACGTTCAAGCTTATCTTTTTTTGCTTCGATTGCCTCTCCCTTTGCCTTGAGATCAGCTTCTATCTTTTTCCCCCGTTTATTGACTTCGGCCATTGCTTTTTTGCCGGCACTTGATGTCTCAAGAATTCTTTGAAAATTTACAATACCTATTTTGGCAACATCTGCTCCATAAGAAGAAGCAGAAATCAAACAAAAAAAAATAACTGTTGCCACAAAAGTTCCTTTACACGTCCGCATGTTATACCCCCTTCAAAAATAGTCTAACTGTTTTTTATGGAACTGCTCAACCACTCAAGCACTCAACTCTTTAAACATTCATAGTTATCAAAAAGACGTACCCATTCCAAATTCCCACTGTCCCCCTGATCCCTCACTATCAATTACGTACCCTCTTTCAAGACGGATAGGACCCATGGGAGAATACCATCTAAAACCGAATCCCGCGGTTTGTCTCAGATCGCCCAAGGATATACTCTCATCGTCATTATAAACGTCTCCCGTATCAAAAAAGAGAAGACCAGCAAGCCCTTCTTTCTTCAATAGAGGAAACGTAACTTCTAAATTAAATTGTACAAATTTGTCTCCCCCTATTTCCTTCCTGTTTTCATCTAACACGTAAACGTCTCGCCAGTCATAGCCACGCAATGAGTTCATACCTCCCAGATAAAATCGTTCATAATCCGGGAGTATTCCTCCTGAGTTTTCATTTACATAACCAATTTTCCCATGCAGAAAAGTCACTAAATCCCAGAACACAGGTATGTACCACCCGGTTTCCCCCAGATATTTTGTAAAGGCGACATCTCCGCCAATGCCAGCATATTCCACTGATATACTGTGCCGAGAACCTTTTGTGGGATTGAATCTTTTGTTCGTCGAGTCGTAAATCAAGGAGGTTGTTATACTGCTTGTTGTATTATTACCTTCCAGTTCTTTAATCGAATCCGAAGCATCCTCTGAGATATTTTTGATATCTGAAATATCGTAATTATAACCAATAGCTGCCCGTAAAAAATCATAGACAGGGTAGCTGAATCTAACACCTCCTCCCCTGCTTTTCTTGTCGTATCTGTCATAATTGGTTTCCCAGTCATAGAGATCAAACCTTGCTGAAAGAGGAATATCAAACAGCCAGGGTTCCGTAAAGTTTAGTCTATACAGGGTTGTTGTCCCTCCTATTTCAGCGTCAATTTTAAAAATCTGGCCCCGCCCCAAAAAATTATTCTGGGCAATGGAGACCATGCCAAAAACACTTTCCACGCTACTGTAACCGGCGCCAAAAGAAAAAGTGCCTGTGGGCTTTTCAGTAACATCGATTTTCAAAATTATTTTGTCCTCGGTCTTTCCCTTGACGGTGTTAACCTTAATATCCTCGAAATAATCAAGCCGGTAAAGGTTGCGAACGCTTCGTTTTAACTCCTTTCCGCTGAAAAGCTCCTCTTCATACACACTAAGTTCACGCCGGATAACCTTGTCCCTGGTCTTTGTATTCCCGCCGATAACAATGTTCTCAAAATAGACCTGGTTGCGTTTTGCAACAACATAGGTAATATTAACCATTAATTCATCGAAGTTTTTGTCAATCCTGGGAGATATTTCGGCGTAGGCATAACCCTCATCTGAATATAGATCCGTGAGGACTAACACATCGTTACGAACGATTTCACGATTATAATAGGTTTCTTCGGTAATTTTTAGTTTTTTCTTTAATTCCTCTTGGGATAAGATAAGGTCACCGGTTATATTCACCTGACCAACCTTGAACCGTGGTCCTTCATCAATTTTAATTGTAATATCTATAGAGTCTCCATGATATTCAATTTGCGGTTCTCCTACCCTAGTCTGAATATAACCGTTGTTGTAATAAAAAGCTGAAATTTTGGTGATATCCTGCTCGAGATCCTCTCTTTTCAAGTTTCCGGATGAGGTCATCCATGAAAAGAACCCTTTTTCAGATGTTTTCATCATTTTTTTTAGTTCCTTGTCTGTATAGGCATTGTTCCCTTCAAATATGATATGCCTTATCAAGACTTTTTCACCCTCTTGGATAACGAATTCCAGGTCAACCTGATTATTCTCTAGTTGATAAGTATTGTAGGCAACTTTTACATTATGATAGCTCTTTTCCTCATAAAGCTCTTCTATCCGTTTAATGTTGCTGGAAACCTTGAATATATTCAGTATTGAACCAGTTCGAATACTTAAGTTATCTTTGATATCGTCATCCTTGAAGACCTTATTTCCTTTAAAACGAATAATCCGGATAGTTGGCTTTTCCTTTATCTTGAATATTATTACCTTGCCTTGGGGGCTCTCTTCAGCCTCAATCCGAATATCTTCAAAATATCCCATGGAATATACATTCTTAAGGTCTTGGGAAAGGTTTTTGGCAAAATAAACTTCACCGGGCTTTGTTTTTATAATCTTTTTGATAGCATTTCCCTCAATACGCTTATTACCGGTAATAAGCACTTTGGCAACCTTTTCCCGCTTAAAAAGTTTCATGCTTATATCCTGGACGAGTTGCTTCACGATTCCGGGCACATTTTCTATGCCCCGGCCTTCTTTAACAAAAACACCGACAGAACCTTCTCCAAAAGATTTTATCATCTTTACATCCAGGCTGAACTTTTGCCCAATCCAGGTCAAGCTACCCAAGATAACAAAGTCGGCGCCGCTTTTAATACCAACATCCCGAATTCCTTCATTAGTTTCAGCAACTTTCTCCCATGCAAGATCAGAAATAATCTCCGGTTCCAATATAATAGCACCGTCCTGTTTGAGGTCTCTTTTGATCATATCCGAAATCTCGGTTTGCATATATGAAAGATCTTTAACAGCATGTATTTCAAATGGTAATACCACCACTCGTACTGTTTCTAAAGAACGTGCCGTGTTCGGGAAAAAGCACAGTATTGTAGCAATAATCAAACCTAAGTATCTTAATATAACATTCCTAAATGCTTTAATCATTAAATTCACAAGCCCCAAATTTTATTAACTGTCCGTCGACGATCGTCATACTGCGTGACATATATGACGCAAGTTCCATGTTGTGTGTCACCACTACCAAGGTCATGTAAAACTCTTTGTTTAACTCCATAAGCAGACTATGGATGATCTCGCTGCTTTTCTTGTCAAGATTACCCGAAGGTTCATCGGCCAAAAGGATAACCGGATTAAGAACAAGGGCCCTGGCAAGCGCAACTCGTTGCTGTTCACCCCCTGAAAGCTTTCCGACTCTGAAATTTAACCTGTCTTTAAGTCCCACCCTGACAAGAATCGCCTCTGCAACCTCCCTGGCTTTTTGCTTGCCCAGCCCTTTAATCAGCGCCGGCATCATGGCGTTTTCAAGAGCGGAAAACTCTGGAAGCAGATAATGAAACTGGAAAATAAAACCTAAAGACTCGTTCCGAAATTGTGCCAGCCTGGTATTATCAAAAAGAAAGATATCTTCACCCTGGAAATGATACGTCCCGCTATCGGGCCGGTCGAGCGCTCCCAGCAGGTGTAGCAGCGTGGACTTGCCGATACCCGACGCGCCGACAATTGCCAGGGTTTCTCCGGCGTTCAAATCAAGGTTTACCCGTTTTAAGATATCAATACGGGTACCGCTGTTGTTATAACTTTTACATAGGCCTTTCACCGACAAGAAATGGTCTGGAACAGACTTCTTGACGCTGTTTTCGGAGTTAACCATAACGAATCGCTTCAACAGGTTTGAGTTTGGACGCCTGAAGCGCCGGATAGAGTGTCGCTACAAAACATATCACCATTGCAGCGGCGGCTATTATGAAAACATCCAGAGCCTCAAGCCGTACCGGAAGGGTTGAGATATAGTACACATCTCCCGGAAGCTCGATAAACTTATATTTCTCCAGCAATTTACACATGATAAATCCAAGGCACACACCCAAAAAGGTGCCCATGAAACCGATAATCATTCCTTTGAAAATAAATATTTTCCTGATGCTGCTATCCATTGCTCCCATGGCTTTTAATATGGCAATATCTCTGGTCTTTCCCATCACCATCATAATCAGTGTGCTTGCGATGTTAAATGCTGCCACAAGAACGATAAGGGCCAGAATAATAAACATAACCGTCTTCTCCAGTTTAAGGGCGGAAAACAGATTGTGATTCATCTGCATCCAGTCCCTGGCCCAATAGGGAAATCCAATCTCAGCGATGATCTTATCTGCGATATGCCTTGCATTGTAGATATCATTTACCCTGACTTCGATGCCGGTTACGGAATTTCCCATGTGCAAGATTTTTTGGGCTTCCCTTAAATGGACGTAAGCCAGAGATCCATCATATTCATACATACCCGACTCGAACAAACCCGCCACCTGAAAACGCTTCATGGCAGGAAGGTATCCCATAGGAGAAATCATTCCCCGGGATGATATCAGGTATACTCCATCACCCACCCCCAAACCCAAATTTCTGGCAAGCTCCTTCCCAAGAATTACACCCGGCACAGAAGCGGCAGATTCCTTTACCTGATACATCTTTTCTATATTCAGCAACGCCGAACTTTCTAGAACCTTTATTACTTTGCCTGCCGACTGCGGATCTATACCTCTTAAAACAGCGCCAGACACCCCTGATGATGAACGAAGCATGATCTGCGTGTATATAAAAGGCGTAGCGGATTCGACCCCTGCCGTATTAACAATCTGACCTAATATTCTATGATAATCGGAAAAAGAACTGCCGTGTTGCATGATCACCACATGTGATTCAATTCCTAATATACGGTTTTTAAGATCGGACTCAAATCCGGCCATTACAGCTATTACAACGATCAATGCCATTACGCCCACAGTCACGCCGGCAATGGAAAGCATGGTAATTAATGAAATGAAGGTCTCTTTCTGTTTGGCCCTTAAATAGCGACCACCTATGAAATATTCAAAAGACATGATATTGTTATTTATTATCTGTTATTACTCTTTCAACCGGCTTCATGTGCGGGAAAAGAATAACCTCCCGGATTGAAACGGAATCGGTGAACAGCATGGTAAGCCGATCAATCCCTATCCCCGCTCCGGCGGTGGGGGGCATACCATACTCCAATGCTTCGATGTAATCCTTGTCCATATAATGGGCCTCTTTATCTCCTGCTTCCCTGTCTGCAACCTGCTGTAAAAAACGCTCTTTCTGGTCATTAGGATCATTCAGCTCCGAAAATCCATTGGCAATTTCATGACCCGCAATGAAGAGCTCAAACCGATCCGTAAGTTCAGGAAAGATGTCGCTCCTTCTGGAAAGTGGCGAAACCTCTACCGGGTAGCCTGTAATAAATGTGGGCTGCAAAAGTTTAGGCTCCACAATCACATCAAAAATCTTTGTGATAATTTTCCCAAGACGACCGGTCTTAGTAACCTTGATCCTGTTTAAGGCCGCAAATTCAAGCAGACCTTCCCGGTTGTTCATCAAACCGGCATCAATGCCGCCAAACTCCTCCATGGCAGAGGCAAGGGATATTCGACGCCACTTGACACCTAAATCGACAGTATTCCCCTGATATTGTATTGAGGTCGAACCGGTCACCTCCCGAGCCACATGACAGAACATTTTTTCGATTAGATCCATCAGATCTTCGTATCTGGCAAATGCCTGGTAAAATTCGAGCATGGTAAATTCAGGATTGTGGCGGGTTGAAACCCCTTCATTTCTAAAACTTCTATTAATTTCGAAAACCTTTTCAAACCCTCCGATAACTAGACGCTTTAAATAAAGTTCAGGAGCTATGCGCAAAAACAGATCCATGCCCAGGGCATTGTGATGGGTCACAAACGGTGTGGCTTCGGCGCCACCAGGGACCGGCTGCATCATAGGCGTTTCCACTTCAAGGAAATCCCGGTCGAGTAAAAATGAACGTATAGTCTGAACTATCCTGCTCCGTTTTACAAAAATATCCCGCACATCTGAATTCATTATCAAATCGATGTAGCGACGGCGATAACGCTTTTCTGGATCTTTGAGCCCATGAAATTTTTCCGGAAGTGGTCTTGCTGACTTGCAAACAAGCTTAAATTCCTTTGCCAGAAGTGTCCATTCTCCTGTTCTGGTCTTAAACATTCTGCCCTTTAATCCGACGAAATCTCCGATATCAAGCTGTTTAAAGAGGTTATAGGCTTTTTCGCCTATTTCGTCTTTTTTCACATATGCCTGAAGCTGTCCGGTTCGATCCCTGAATCTTATAAAGGATGCCTTGCCAAACCTGTTTATAGCCATCATGCGGCCGGCAACAACAAAAACATGCCCGTCCTCGACAAGTAAATCCGGTGCATCTTCTACGGCTTTTTTAATATCGCCTATAGTATGCAAGACAACAAAATCGTTGGGATAAAGATTAATATTGTTTCTTTTTAAATCTAAAAGTTTCTTTTTCCGTTGCTCAATGATACTGTTTTTTTTGTCCATAAGTCCTCAACAACAAATCTATACCATTGTGATTTTCTAAATAATGCCCATCCATAAATAGTCTTTTATGGATGGACACTAAACAACTAAACCAACGTTGACGGTTTCATAAAAAGTCATTTTTTTATGGCAAAGCAAAAAGCTCCAAATTCATGGCTCGCAAATTCCAAGAAATGAGAAATACTTATAGTCCGTCGCAATGACGAGGAATGGAGCGCAACGCAGAAATTGGACTTTTTACAAAGCCAGCAGCGTTGCATGTTAGATAATCCGGATCTTAAGCAGGCCACTGTGTGACCTTTGCAAAACGCCGCCTTTGGCATTGTGGTGGGAATTATCTAAATACAATATATTTTTTAACTGAACGAATTTACACATATTTCACATATTTATTCGTGATAGCATCAGATTCCGATTATAAATACCCATCTTTTCAGAAACTTAAACTTATTTTGCTAACCCATTTAAAATTAGGTGTCAAGATTAAGTTGGCGGGTCTGTTTGCTTTAATTTAAAAGAAAACTTGCTTCCCCGGTTAACTTCACTCTCAACATCAAGCCATGTATCGTAATGTTCAAGTATGCTGTGTACTATGGAAAGTCCAAGACCTGTTCCTCTGGATTTTGTTGTGAAAAAGGGATCAAAAATCGACTGCATATGCTCATCTGCAATGCCACAGCCATTATCGCTGATTTCAATACCTGTATAATTATGCTTTAAAAGATACGTTCTAATCCCGATAATTCCTTCACCCTCAATAGCCTCGGCAGCATTTAAAAGTAAATTCCAGATTACCTGGTGTAGATGTACCGGATCCATTTCAACCCAGATATTTGAGGAGAACTCACTTGTGATCGAAATTCTGTTGTTATCGGTTTTGTTCTTTCCAAATAGTTTGACGGTCTCTGTCAGGGCGCTTTCGAGTTCTATTTTTTCAATATTACCTGCCAATGGTTTTGCAAATAAAAGAAAATTATTCACCAAGGCACTCAACCTGTCTGTCTCACGCAAGACAATCTGCATCAGCTTGTCATGTTCGGGGTCATACAAAACTTCTTTTCTTAAAATCTGGATCGAACCTGACAGAGAAGCCAGAGGATTTTTGATCTCATGAGTTATGCCGGCTGCCATCTCGCCCATATAGGCCATTTTTTCCATGCGTTTGAGTCGACTCTCAAGAGCCGAAAGCTCGTTTCTTGTCCTTCTCAACTGTTCCGCCAGAAAACCGCTCAGGAAAG
>CAZKDT010000069.1:0-10308 GCA_964551515.1 uncultured Desulfobacteraceae bacterium
AGCACCAAATCTCAAACAAATCTCAAGCACCAAATTCCAAACCGGTTCAAAGCGATTGTTTTTTTGTTTGTTATTTGGGATTTTCACTAAGTTAACCATTTTATGAATAGATTCAAATTTTAATGAACGGTTCATAAGTTTTTACCCTTATGATTCTACTTTCGTCCGCCGACGCGCCCGCCAGGCATGACCCTTTTCACGGCCTGTTTGAAAGGCATAGTAGAGAGCCGGAACAAGGAAGATGCCCACCAGGGTCGCCGCCAGCATGCCGGAAAACACCGTGGTGCCGATGGCCCGTCGGGCGTTGGCGCCGGCACCGCTGGCAATAACCAGGGGTGCCACCCCGAGAATAAACGTAAAAGCAGTCATCAGCACCGGACGGAAGCGGATTTCCGCCCCTTCAATGGCGGCCTTCTCTACGGAATATCCTTGCTCTCTGCGGTCCTTGGCAAATTCCACGATCAAAATGGCGTTCTTTGCAGCCAACCCCACCAGCAGAACCAGGCCGATCTGGGCATAAATACTGAGGCTGAGCCCGGCGATCCACAAACCGGCAAGTGCTCCCAGGCTGGCCACCGGAATCGATAAGATGATGGATAGAGGGATATTCCAGCTTTCGTACTGTCCCACCAGAAACAGGTAACCAAAAAGCAGTGCCAAAGCGAACAACAATGAAATCTTGCCACCGGCTTTACGTTCCTGAAAAGACATGGAAGACCAGTCGAAAGCATAGCCGGACGGCAGGGTCTTGGCCGCCAGGCGTTCCATGGCAGATATGGCCTCTCCCGAGGAATATCCCGGGGCCGCATTGCCGTTAATCTGTACACTGGTAAACTGGTTATAACGGTAAACGATTTGCGGTGCCAGAACCGTGGACAGAGTGATCAGACTTTTCATGGGCACCATCTTGCCGTCGTTGCTGCGGACATACAGCCGGCTGATGTCATCTGCCGTATCCCGATACCTTGTTTCGGCCTGAACCTTGACCTGATAGGTCCGGCCGTAAAGGTTGAAGTCGTTGACATAACTTGAACCGAGGTTTGCATGCAAGGTGTTAAACACTCGGCTGACCGGCACCTTGATGGTCTCGGCCCGCGTGCGGTCGAGATTCACAAATATTTGGGGCGTATTGGCCGTGTAGGTGGAAAAAACCCTCATCAGGGTCGGGTCCTGGTTGGCGGCAATGACAAGAGACCGGACTACCGCGGCGATCTCCCGGGGAGGTTGATCTTTAAGGCCCTGGAGCCGGAAATCAAATCCACCGGTGGTTCCCAGACCCATGATAGGAGGCGGTGCAAAGGCAAAAATATTGGCTGAGGAGATAGCGGCCAGTCTCGCCTGGGCTTGGCCTACGATAGCTCCAAGTTGCTGGTGAGGGCGGGTGCGCTCGTCCCATGGTTTTAACACGACAATGCCGAACCCCACATTCTCGGCCATGCCGCTGAGCAGGCTGAACCCGCTCACACCAAGAGTGCTCTCAACACCATCAATGTCCTGCAACGTCCGGGTAGCCTGTTCCAAAACCTTGTTGCTACGAGCAAGGGATGCCCCTTCAGGCAATTGCATGTTAATAAAAAAAGCGCCCTGATCTTCCTGGGGCAGAAAACTGGTGGGACTATGACCGAAAAGAAACCAGGCAGCGCCGATAATACCAATAAAAAGCAACCCTGTAACGGCCAGTCGGCGGATCAAAAATGAGGCGCCTGCCACATACCCTTTACGTGAGGCATCGAGGGTCCTGTTAAACCAGGCAAGGGGGCCGTGCTTGGGAATTTTCGGAGTTTTGAGCAACACGGCACACAGGGCCGGGCTCAGGGTCAGGGCATTGATGGCCGAAATTACTACGGCCGTGCAAATGGTCACGGCAAATTGTTTGTAGAGCTGACCGGTGATGCCGGGCATGAACCCCACCGGTACGAACACGGCCAAAAGCACCAGGGTGGTAGCGATGATCGGGCCGGTGACCTGGGCCATGGCGTGGATGGTTGCTGGTTTGGCGCTGAGTTTGCGTTTATCCATGACCCGGTAAACGTTTTCCACCACCACAATGGCGTCGTCCACCACCAGACCGATGGCCATGATCAGGGCAAACAGGGAAAGGGTATTGGCACTGTAGCCCAGAGCAATCAAAACAGCAAAAGTGCCGATGAGCGAGACCGGGATGGTCACCGTGGGTACCAGGGTCGCCCGCCAGTCCTGGAGGAAGATGTAGTTCACAAACAGAACCAAAAGGAAGGTAATGATCAGGGTCACTTCGATTTCATGAATTGCCGCTGAAACGTATTTAGTGGTGTCGTAAATGACACTGTACTGCACATCGCTGGGCTGGCGCTGGGCAAGGTGTTTGAGTTCGGCCCGCACCGCTTTCATGGTGTCAATAGCATTGGCGTTTGAAGATCGGTAAACGCCGATGGCCAGGGAAGCCTTGCCGTTGAAAATTGATCGGGTGAGGTAGGACTTGGCGCCCAGTTCCACCCGGGCCACGTCACGAACCCGCACCAGACCGCCTTGATCGTTGCTGCGTACGACAATGTTCTCAAAATCTACAGGATTATCAAGTCGCCCCCTGGCTCGCAGGGTGTACTGGACCTGCTGACCGCTTTCGGCAGGCGCTGTCCCAATGGACCCCACGGCGGCCTGGATGTTTTGCTGCCGGATGGCCAAAATTACATCATCGGCGGTCAATCCCCGGGCGGTGAGCCGCTCCGGGTTCATCCAGATGCGCATGCTGTACTCAAACTCACCAAAAATAAAGACATCACTGACACCGTCGATACGCACCAGGGCATCTTTGATATTTCGGCTGACGTAGTTGCTCAAAAAAAGTTTGTCCCGGGTGTTCTGGGGGGAAAAGAATTCTACCGCGCCCAATATATCGGTTGATCGTCTGCGTACATCGATGCCCTGATCGACCACCGCCTGGGGTAGTTTGGAGGTGGCCAGTTGCACCCGGTTCTGAAGATTGACCTGGTCGATATCCGGATCCGTGCCCACCTCAAAGGTGACGGCCAGTGTATATTGCCCGGTATTGGAACAGGAAGAGGCCATGTAGAGCATTTTGTCCACACCGTTGACCTCCTTTTCAATGGGCGCCGCCACATTGTCGGCCACAACCCTTGCATTGGCGCCGGGATAGACGGCGGTTACCCGGATTTCCGGAGGTGTTATTTGTGGGTACTGTGCAACGGGGATGTTGAACAGGGCAATAAGGCCTGCCAGAGTAATAATGATTGATACCACTGCGGCCAGGCGTGGCCGTTCAATAAAGATTTGTGAAAACATGCATTACCTCCCTTTCTGTTCTTCGGCGGTAGCGGTTTTCACTATCTGACCGGGGCGGACTTTCTGGATCCCCTGTACGATAACCCTCTCATTTACGGCCAGCCCCGACTTAATGGCCCAGTTGACGCCGATCACAGGTCCGGTTTTGACCCGTCGCATGAATACTCGGTTCTGGTCGTTTACCACCAGGACATAACGTCCGTCGTGGTCTTCCAAAATAGCCGATTGAGGCACCACCGTCATGAATTTGGGTTGGCTTCGAGCAAGGAGAACGGTAACATATTGCCCGGGCAGCAACGTGCCGTCCGGGTTATCGAACAGAGCCCACACCGCGATGGTTCCGGTGCCCGGATCAACGGTGTTGTCCACGAAATCTATCTGCCCGGAAGTTTTGAAAATTTGACCCCCTGGCAATTTAATTCGCGGTGCCAGCATGGGGTGTTTTTTGCCACGGTCGGCGTCTTTAAGAGCCATCTTGATGGCGACAAGATTGTTTTCGCTAACCGAATAAACAACACGAATGGGATTAATCTGAACAATCCGGGCCAGCGGTCCGGATGCGGGATTCACCAAATTGCCCCTGGTGAAAGCTGTGCGTCCGATGCGTCCACTGATTGGCGCCCTGACCGTGGTGTATCCCAGGTCGAGACGGGAAAGCTCAAGCTTGGCCTTGGCCTCTTCGAGATGGGCCCTGGCACGAAGTTCCTCAGCCACGGCATCGTCGATGTCTGTTGCGGACACGCCGCCGGAGCGAACCGTCCGGACCCGGTCCAGATACTGACAGGCTTTGGTGAAGGTCGCTGTTGCCTGGGTCACACTGGCCGTGTCGGCGTCAACCTTGGCCTGGTAAGGTGCCTGCTCGATGACATAGAGCAGATCGCCGGCACGCACATCACTTCCTTCCTTGAACTTGACCTGTTCCAGAAAACCTTGGATACGTGCCCGCAAGTCCACGGTCTGGACGGCCTCCATATGGCCCACATATTCCGTCGGCGGGTTGACATCCTGCTCCGTGACTGCCACAACAGTCACCAGTGGAGGAGGCACTTCTCCCGGCCCCTTAGGACCGGATAGCGCGCCTTCGGGAAAAACCCACATCAGCAGCAGAGCAAACAGAATAGAGCGAACCTTACGGAAGTTGACTACGGCCCGTCGCAACCGCCGATACCTGTGACTGAGATGCACTTCAGATGAATTTAGTATGAGGGAATTCGAATTGTCTTTGTGTTGCATTTTTCCATTACTCCATCATTTTTACCCCGCCTGCCCAGTTAAACCAAAAATTTGTTTAACCGTGGTGAAACTTTTTTCCTATTTCACTGGGGATATTATTCCCATTGGAATTAAGCTTCATAAAAGCAAAGTTGTTTTAAAAGATGAACGTCGAATTAAAAAGATGAACGTCCAACATCGAACATCGAACGTCGAACATACTAAAAGATGAACGTCCAACATCGAACGTCCAACGTTGAACATCGAATAATGATGTCGCTTCGCTCCTGTAATTATTTTGAGGTGTTACGTTCGATGTTCATTATTTTAAATTTTAGTTATCCTATGGGCCTCCCTTAGTTCTATCCATTAAATTCTTACCTTTGTTTTTGTCTTACATTCATTATTGGACGTTGGACGTTCGATGTTCATTAGTCCTTCCGGCGCAAAAAATAACTTAGCGCTTATGGGGCGAAGCCCCTGAGTCTGGATATTCCGGTTATGATAAAAAGATATTTGACAATTTGAAATAAACATTTTAATTAGTTATTTTAAAAAGAAATTATAGATGTTTATCGGCTATGTCAAGCGAAAACTTTAAATGGCCGTTTGATTTAATGTTTCGGAAATTCTGCAACTTAATGAAAATACAGGTTTATTAATGGCAACCTGTTTATGTCATCAAAATGGAAGAATGGAATGCCGGAATTTTGGGTTTCAAAAAGTCTGTGAAGGGTTACAAAGCAAGGAGCATCCATAATGGCTCAGAGAGAAGATGGAGCAGAAACTCGCAGACGAATATTAAACTCTGCCTGCGAGTTGTTTGCGGAAAAAGGCTATGGCGGAGCCAGAGTGGCGGACATTTGTGAGCGGGCCGGCGCCAACGTGGCTGCCGTCAATTATTATTTTGGCGATAAGGCCGCCCTGTACACCGAGGCGTGGCAAGAAACATATAAAAAATTTGCCGGACCCAAACCACCTGATTCCACGATCGCTTCGCCGGAAGAACAACTGCAAATCTACATACACTCCCTCATACAAAACTTCACAGAGCAGAGCGATCAGGGCCAGTTTACCCGCCTGTATTTGATGGAACTGGCCAATCCCACCGGACTGATACATGACATCTGGCACGAGCTGATCGAGCCCCGGCGACAGATCGTGATAGGGATCATTCGCAAAATTATGGGAACAAACGCCACTGATGAAACGGTCCTGTTTTGTGAGATGAGCATTATCAACCAGTGCCGTGCCCTTCTGACCATTAGACCAAGTGATCTGGAGTACCTTCTGGGCCAATCCCTCTCCCCGGCTTTAATCAAACGCATGGCCGATCATATCACCCGCTTTTCGCTGGCGGGAATCAAGGCGGTAGCACCCGCAAAACGTGATTCAGCCGCGGTCAAGACCTAAAAAAACGGCAACCACCAAATCTAAATATACAAAAAGATGTATCCGTTCGTTAGTGGAAATTCCAAATAACAAATCCGAAATGACAAATAAATTTCAATGACCGAAATTCAAAATCCCAAACAAAAAATAACTGCTTTTTCTACGGCCGGGGGGGGGTACTGCTTTGGAGTTTGAGACCTGCCCGCTCGTGCCTTGCAATGGCAGCCGGGTTTGTTTGAGATTTGGAGCTTGAAATTTGAGAATTATTTGTAATTTTTTGTAATTTATGATTTAATAAATTTTTAGCGTTTGGAATTTTGGATTTTAAAGAAATCCGTAAACAGCTGCAACAAAGGAAAGACCTTTGCAACCAAACAATAGTCAATACTGTCGACGGTGGCGGATCAACGGAGTTTTTCTTGCCGTGGTGGTATTGAGTTGTACTGCTTTTCCGGTGGTGTCAGGATGGACCCAAGAACTGAGCTATGATTACAATTACGGTCTTGGAAAAATTGATTTGCGTTCCCAGTCACCGGCTCAGAGCCTGCGATTCACCCTGCCGCTGCTTATCCCCGGCGATATCAATGCTGGATGGGGATTACATATCGCCAACACATGGACAAATGTTTGGGCCAAGGAATCGGAATACGTTCTAGACTATGAAATGTCTGAAACCTTGGTGACCGTGACATACGGATTCAATAAGCGGTTCGGAGTGTCGTTAGAGTTTGAGAACCGGAACTACTTCGGCGGTCATATGGATGGGCTTATCCAGGGATTTCATGATCTGTTCGGAATTGATCAGGGGAGCCGGAATAACGTGTCTAAAAATAGAAAAGTGATTCAACGGTTTGACCCGAATACCGGGAATATGTTGAGTGAAACGTCAGCCGAAGACCTCGACAATAACGCCATGGTGCTTTTGATGAACTACACGCTTACCCATGGAACGAAAATATGGCCGTCTGTCAATGTCTACAACGCCGTTCGGTACGCACTAAATTGCGCGGATTTATGCGATGAGGATCATCCCGTGGACGTTGGGTTGGGGTTCGGCCTTGCCAAGCGCTGGTCCGAAAAATGGTACACCTATGCATCGTTGGGATACACCTGGTATGAATCCCGAGATGTTTTGGAGCCGGCGCCGGGCGTAGCGCCCATGGATTTCGAAGACAGGGCGGTTAACGGATTATTTGTGATCTCATGGCACTGGACGCCGACCTTTTCCCTGCTTGCCCAGTATCTTTACAGCGAGGCAAGTATAAAAAATATCAATGAATTGGATGAAGCTTCCCATGAAGTTCACCTTGGGTTTAAATGGAAAACCAAGTACGGTATGATAGAATTTGCCCTAATTGAAAATGTTATAACCATGAATAATAGTCCGGACTTCGGCCTGCACGGAGGGTGGGGCTTTCATTTTTAGATTTGTAACCTAAATTTTTCACGAGTTGGAGGCTTTCATTAATTTTCATGAAAGATACAGGGAATAAGGAGCATGATCATGACGGGAGCATTACCGATTTGATAAAAGGTTTTCAACCATTAAGTTATTCATTTTTTGAGCTGAATCCTTGCAATCAGGTTTCAGGTTTCAGGTGTGAGGAGTAAGAAACGAATTAGCTGACACCTGAAACCTGAAACCTGATAAAGGAGCATGACCATGACTCACATGGATAAATTCAAACCGCGGCTTGACGAAATCCAACGGCTGGCGAATACCATTGACCGGCATAAAACGGATTTAATGGAAGCTGCTGCATATGATGCCGGATTCCCGGTAAAAATCACATCTATTGAAGTGGATTTGTCGGCAGATCATTTGCGAACCATGGACAAAGAAATTCCCTGGGTAGAAAACTGTCAATCGTACGGTACTGTTGCCACTATATTTCCATACGATGCCCCAACGGTGGTACTGGCCCGTTTTGGCGGAGCAGCCCTTCTCACCGGCAACACGCTGCGGTTCAGCCTTTCTTCACAGACGCCGCGATCCGCATCTGTATTGGCCGAAATTTGCAAACCGTTCCGATCCATCCAACCGGTTGTGGGTATGGACAACCGCGAATTTGGACGGCGCTGTGTGGCAGACAAAGATATCCGGCTCTTTTTTATCTCAGGAGCTTCGGCGGTTGGGGAGGTATACCGGAGAGAACACAATTCTTTCGATAAACTCTTTTTTGCAGGACCCGGGGGAATGCCGGCTGCCATTGTGTTTGAAGATGCAGACGTCACCGCGGCCGCGAGCTTTATTGCCCGCCGGGCGTTCATTAACGGCGGTCAATACTGCACCACTCTGAAAAAGGCATACATACACCGTAGTCTTTATGAAGAGGTTCGCAAGGATATTCTGGATAGGGTCCAACGCCTAAAGGTCGGGGATGCTTTTGATCCCAAGACCGATATCGGACCCATTCGGGTGGAACGGACCCGCAATATTCTTCAAAATGCCCTCGATAAGTGCGGATCGGCACGGTTGGTAACGGGGACCATCGATGGCGAGACGGTCTTTCCCCTGGTGCTTGAAACCAAAAACACCGATATCCCGGATCTGGAACTCTTTGGCCCGTTTCTGCTTCTTAAACCCTTTGACGATCCCGATGAAGCAGTCATGGAATTGGTTAAAACCCGGTATGGTTTTTTGTTATCTTTTTTCGGATCTCCGGCAGAGAAGATAAAAGCGCTTTTTTATTCCCACTTCGGAATGGTGCATGACAATCCCGATTTTACGTTTACCCCGTTGCGACTTCCTTTTGGCGGTAAAAAAGCCAGCGGCTGGATTCTTGAGAGAAAGGGCAATAATTGGATTGAGCGTGATGGAGCGTTTATCTACAGCAAAGAGCTGGCAACATAGCGATGTTATAGATAATTAACATTTTTCAAAGGTCTCCTCTGGGATGATTTAAATTGCCCATAATATGGCTTTAAAAAATATCCCATATTTATTCCTTCCCGTATGCTTGGTTTCAGGTGTCAGGTGTCAGGTGACAGCGTCTCTGTTCATCATTCCTGACACCTGACACCTGAAACCTTAAGATATGGAACAAAAAGCAGATACTGGCGTTAGCAGTGCCGCAGTGAGAAATGCGCTATTGACGATAGAGACACTCTTGCGGTGATGCAGAGCACTTTTTTTACACGGTAACAATTGAATCATCATTGCCGTGCTCATCAGCAATGTAGCTGTCGGCATCGTGATCGTTAACCCAGGTATTGCCATCCAACACATAGCGGAAACGATAGCCGTGCCCTGCTTTCAGAGAAACGGTTGCTGAGAAACTGCCACCCTTGAGGCGCTTCATGGGGCAGGCTTTAATCTTTCAGTCGTTGAAATTGCCCACCAGCACAGCGGTTTTTGAATTTTCTTCATTGGAATACTTGAAGGTAACCCGACAGGTTTTGCCATTTTTGAGGTAGTTTTTTCTTTAACATGCGATATTCCCCCTGTTGTTATTTTGAGTAAAGTTGATTTTCCTGACCCGCTGCCGCCAAAAAGCCCGTAGATTTCCCCCTGGTGCATACTTGCGCAGCAGTTGATACATCTTTTCATGTTCACGCTTCGCCCCAATGACTTCAATGGAGCACTTGTTTGATTTCAGCAAATCATAATAGTGGATAAAAAGCATCATACCTGCCGAATCAACACGCCCAACATCAGAAACATCCCACTGGATGGATACATTGCGGCTTGCCATGGAAAAGTGTTTCAGCATCCCGGCGGCATCCCTAAGCGCATCAATTGTCCAATCGCCGAAGCTTTTTAGCATTATTACTCCATCGGCACTTTTAAGCCATTGTATCCGGGCCTTTTGTGATCGGGTTGATTGCATCAGTTTACCATCCGTTTGTGAACGATATCAAAATGATACAATATATAATCGCCATCATCAATATAAAGCAACTCGAATATGAAGCAACTTGACATTGTTTTTTTGTAATCGTTCACGGGGCATTTTCTATCATGTCATTGCGAGCGAAGCGAAGCAATCTCATAATTTCTCATACAAATTCAGCCATTTCCTGTTTGTGCTGTTAATCAGGTCAATTTTCTTTTGCCTTGAGCCAGCTTTTATCTGTTTCTCTCTCAAAACGGTATTTTCGGGGTCCTGAAACACCTCATAATAAACGAGCTTTGTAATGTTATATTTTTTCGTAAATCCGTTTACCAGCTTCTCTTTGTGTTGGTACACTCTCCTCTTGAGATCATTTGTTATTCCTGTGTAGAGAACTTTATTATGCTTATTCGTCATTATATAGACGTAGTATTGCCTGTCCATTTCCACCTTCCATGAGATTGCTTCGCTTCGCTCGCAATGACAGAGGACATGTTGAGCCCCGTGAACGGTTATGTTTTTTCTCCTTTATTCAAATTGTCTCCGGAAGCGCCAGACACCGAAACCAAATACCAGGCTGCCGAGCAAG
>CAZKDT010000070.1:0-10072 GCA_964551515.1 uncultured Desulfobacteraceae bacterium
ACCTGAAACCTGGATAATTTAAGCTAAATCACCAACAGTCTTGATTTACAACCCTTAAGCACCCGTAAGCCCGAGCCGCGCCAGAGTTATTAAGAACAATTCGTTGCTAAATTATCCCATTGATTTTTTGAGTCATAATTTCATTCGGCTCGGACTAACGTATGCTAAAGCCCTTCAAACAGTCAGTCAGTTTCCAAGAGAAACACGCCGTCGCTACGCTGCACCGAAATCAAATGCGTTTACCCTGCTTCCCGTATCAATTTTATTTGACAGAATAGTCAAATATTGTCAATCTGCATTTCTACATGCTAAAGAACTTTAAAATTACCATCGAATACGACGGTACGACCTATCACGGCTGGCAGCGTCAAGCTAAGGATCGAACCATTCAGGGCGAAATTGAAAAAGCTCTGATGACCATGACAGGAAACCCGGTGACTCTGACAGGTTCCGGGAGGACCGATGCCGGTGTGCATGCCTTTGGCCAGGTCGCAAATTTTCAATGCCGTACCGGGTTGGATCATTCCGTTTTTCTAAAAGGACTCAACAGCCTTCTGCCCAAAGATATTGTCATCACGAAATGCGCACAGGTTTCATTGGAATTTCATGCTCGCTATGATGTTAAAAGCAAATCTTATCATTACAGAATATTAAACCGCAACCTGCCTGCCGCGATCTTCAGGCAATATGCCTGGCACATCCCGAAGAAACTCAACCTGGAGGCCATGGCCGGCTCACTGCGTTATATCATCGGAACCCACGACTTCAAGGCGTTTGAAGGCACAGGAAGCCCCAGAACCAGCACCATCCGCTCTGTTATGCACGCAGATCTCAAAAAAATGGATGACGGATATCTGATCTTTAAAATACAAGGAAACGGATTCTTGAGGTTCATGGTGCGAAATATTGTTGGAACCCTTGTAGATGTCGGTCGGGGCAAGATCACACCCCATAACTTTAACAACATACTGTTGTCAAAAGATCGCAACCTTGCCGGTGTAACTGCGCCGGCACATGGGTTATTCCTTATGCACGTCAACTATTAATGACGGTCTCGTAAAAAGTCCAACTTCTGCGTTGTGCTGCATTTCGCAATCATTCAACGTACGATAAGTACGCCTCATGATTGCAAAATTTGCACGCCTTGAATTTGAACTTTTTACGAAACCGTCTAAATCGGACTTTTTACGAGTTCATCATTAATGATTACCAAAATATTTCTTCCCGGCAAATTTAATGCTATTTCCTGTTTTTCATCTTCTGAACCTGCTCGTTGTAATATGTAATAACCTCTCTCCGGTTCAGCATCCCGATAAGAATACCATGATCATCATCCTTTACAACCGGAAGGCTGTCGATATTCTTAATGGTAAATTTCTGCAATACCGCATTCAAATCCTCGGACGGCGTCGTTAATATAATGTCAAACGTGGCAATATCATTCATTACCACAAGCTGACCGATTCCCTTCGAAAAAAGCACACTTCTGATATCTGTACTGGAAAATATTCCCGTCAGCCTTTCAAACTCATCTACAACCGGAAAATAGTGCTGTTTTGTTTCTGAAAAAAACTTCCTGAAATCACGAAAGGTCATGTTCTGGGGAATGACTTCCACTTTTTTAACAAGGTGCATTAGATTCTTAACGGTGATCGCCTGTAAGATATCCACAAAGAAATCTCCTGCATGGGCCGGAGAATCGATTTTACTTTTAACCTGTTTTTCATAAATTGTCCATTTCCGTGCCGCAAGATAAGATACGGAACAGACCAGAAGGCTGGGCAGAAGCAGCTGATAGGAATCCGTCATTTCACTAACAAATATTATGGTAGAAATGGGAGTGTTTGACACCGCCGTAAAAAAGCCTGCCATACCCACTACTACAAAGGCTCCGGGTTCAGTGACAACACCGGGCATGATCTGGTGAAAAATTTTTCCCACTACACCGCCCATTGCACCGCCGATTACGATTGAAGGTCCGAATACCCCCCCGCTCCCACCGGATCCGATGGAAAATGATGTGGTGAATATTTTTCCAATAGCAAGAAAAAATAAAAAGGGTATGGTAAGCTCATTTTCAAGCGCTTTCTGTGCAAATCCATATCCGAATGCCAGCGTCTGAGGCAAAAAAAAGCCGATAATACCGGCACATAGGCCACCCAAGGCCGGCTTTAGGTGATTTGGAATTTTGATAGATTTGAAAATGCCCATGAGACCGTAAAATGATTTGATGTAAAGCACGCCTGTGGCGACAAGAACTAAGGAAAGCACGAGGTAAGGTCCTAGCTCCAGGGGATTACGGAATAAAAAATCGGGTGACTCAAACAAAGACCCCCAACCGAACACCAGGCAAAACAGACAATAGGCAACCACTGAGGAAATACCGGCAGGAATAATAACCTCTGATTCAAACTCCGGGTCTCGGTAAAGCACCTCGGCAGCAAAAAGCGCACCTGCCAGAGGGGCCTTGAAGATACTCCCCACCCCGGCTCCAATCCCCGCAGCCATCATTATCCTGCGTTCCCGGTCTGATAGTTTTAAGGCCGTTGCCAGAAATGAACCGAAACCTGCTCCGATTTGAGCAATGGGACCTTCTCTTCCCCCTGACCCGCCCGTGGTAAGGGTCAGAGCAGATGCTACTGTTTTAATAATCGGAACCCTGCCGCGTATGAAGCCTCCTTTTCTATGATAGGCATCAATAGCCGCATCTGTTCCATGCCCTTCGGCTTCCGGGGCATAGGTGTATACCAGCCATCCGCTCAATAGACCGCCGAGCGCTGGAAGAAAAAGAAGTATCAACCGGTTGAATGACGTGCTTGTGGGTTGAAGAAGATGATGTTCACCGGCCGGAGAAGGGGGGCGGTAACCGGCCATAAAATCCATAAAATAATGCAGGCCCAGCTGGCACATGTATTGAAAAACAATAGATCCGAGGCCGGCGATAAGCCCGATTAAGACAAAATACAAAGTCCATTTACCGGCATAGGCAATATTGATGGACCGCTTTTTGCCGGAAATGAATTGCAAGATTTTTTTAAAACCATTCAATACTGCCACAGGGAAGCCTGCCCCGTTATTTCAACCATTATTAAAAAATATCAAACCGTCCTGGAACCCGTAACAAGCATCGGTTATTATAAATTCTGCAAGCTTTTTATCGATCTGTGGATATTGATAAGAATGTCTCAATACCGCATTGTAATCTCTTGGAAATTCTACAACTTCCCGAAAATACAGTTTATTAATGGCGCCTGTTTATTCCATCATAATGGAATGCTGGAATGCTGGAATATTGGGGATAAAGGCGGAAGTCAAACATCATAATTGTAAAAAACTCCTTCAAACCCATTATTCCATTACTCCATTATTTTTACCCCGTGAAACTTTTTTTCTATTTCACCGGGGCCACTATCCCAATTGAAGCGAAGTCCCTAACTTCATATGTTTTTTAATGCCAAACTGTTATTTGAACCCTTTTATATCTTCTACGCCCTGCAAAATAATATCGAAAAGTTCAGAGATATCGCTTTCCTCCAGGCAAGAAAAAGCGATTCTCAAATCCCTTTCTCCAATGGATATCAGACCGACTCCGTATTTTTCAAGAAGGTGGCGCCTGAGCGTTTCGGCATCTACCGATTTTAATCTGATACACATAAAATAACCGGAATTATATGGATAAACATCCCAGGCATCTTTATATCTGGAATCCGAAAGCACTTCTTTAATCCGTTCAGCTCTTTTTTTCAGAACCTCGAATTTTTCTTCTTTTTCTTTAACAAAGTTTTTGTTCTGCATGGACTTGAGTACAATTGTCTGTCCCAGGTGGGAAGCATTGGAAATAGAGCCTCTGATACTTCCCGCGGTTTTCCTTTCCAGTGCATCATATACGGCCATGGAATCACCTTCAATTTTACATCCGTAGGTTATAAAACCGACCCGTAACCCCCAGACAAAGTTCTCCTTGGTAGCGCCATCAAGCTTAACCGCCAAAAGCCTGGAATGCCGGTTGCAAAGATTCGCAAAAAGAGATTCTTTCAGCGTCTGTTCTTCATAAAAAAGTCCGAAGTAGGCGTCATCCGTAACAGCTATAATATTTTTACCCGTTTCGGCGATCCCGGCAAGGATTTCTATAATGCGTTTCCCCTCTTCAACGGTTACCGAATAACCCGTAGGGTTATTTGGGAAATTCAACAAAACTGTAATTTTATCATATTTCTCCGCCTCAATCCGTATCTTTTCCTCAAAGGCTTCAAAATTAAATCCATGACGTTCCGAAAACAAATCATAGTGACTTATTTTTACCCCCTTTTTGACATTCAGTATCATATTATAGTTGCCCCACATCTTGTCAGGCAAAATCACCACATCATCAGGATCTAACCAGATATCCGCAAACATACTTATAGCGTGGGTAATGCCACAAGTAACGACGGGTAAACTGATGGTTTTTCCTTCAAGAGAAGGATTTTTTTTAAAAAGAGAGTCCTTCCAGACTTTTCTCAAGTCCGGAATACCAAAGGATGATGCATAGGTCAGCGATTCTCTGGGTTGAATACTGTCAATGGAACCCATCACCGAAGAAAAATGCATGGTCGCCCCGTGCTCCGTGGCAATACCGATGGTTGCATTTAACTTATAGGCCTTTTCCCTGGCCTCGGCACTCTGGCTTAAAATTCCTTTAGGGAAAAAAAGGTTTCTGCCCATTTCAGACAACATTTCTATGATATGGGGATTTCTTTTCTCAATAATCTGGTTAAGGTCTTGAGCGATAGGATTCACGAATTTCCTCCTTTAACCTAAATAAACTAACTCGAACATACCCCGCACTGCAAGGGGTATCTTGGATTTTTTTATAGCGATCATAGAAAACCACTTAAAATTTACCGTGTTGATACAAAGTATGTCAAGGAAAAATAACTTGAAAAATCGGGGAGATGAATAAGTGTCGGCCCTATGGCAGTATGAAAAGTCGATGGAAAACCCCGCCCTTTTAATAAGGCGGGGTTTATTTGTCAATCGAAAGCAACATTACTTGTTTCCTCTCTTGGATGCTTTGAGCGGATTAATCTTGGCTTTTGATGTTAAATCAGCCTTTGTGATATGTGAAGCAAAGTTGCAATCCCCGGTTTTCCATTTGAGTGAAGGATCAGGGCATGCCGAGCAGTACCATCTGGAAGCGTATTCAATACTACGATTGCAGCCGTTACATTGCTCCACGATCTCATGACAAATTCCGCCATTGTAGGAACACCCCTTGGCAGTCATAAAAGGGCACTCAAAACCATTTCTAACCGTTGTACAAACCATTGTAACCACCCCCTTTCGGAAAAAGATCAAAAAAAGGCCGGGAGTTATCAGTTCCCGGCCTCAAGTAGACAGGTTTCAAAAAAACTGGAGAAATATAATCAGACAGATAGAAGTTGTCAATAAAAAATTTGACTTTTTTCTTATTATATATCAATTGTCAACAATATATTCACAACTCTTAGAATCACTACAGAGCATCAAAAAGAACTATTGATTTTTTAATTAAAAATTGACAAGTTATCGATACGGGTTGGTTTGTTTCGCTCATCCTGCCATGGCGGGAAAACGGTATTTCAAAATTTCAGACAAAAGGAAATATATTCCACATGGTCATAAAACAGGTTGTTGAGGTTCTCAAAATAGAGGCCCAAGGTATTTTGAAACTGGCAGATCGTATTGATGACAATTTTTCGAAAATGGTGGATATCATCTGCCGGTCCCATGGCAGATTAATTGTCAGCGGCATCGGCAAATCCGGGCTGGTGGGCCGGAAAATCGTGGCTACCTTGAACAGCACGGGAACAAAGTCACTTTTTTTACATCCTGCCGAGGCTATTCACGGCGATCTCGGCATGGTCGGCCTGGATGATATATTCATAGCCCTTTCCAACAGCGGCGAGACCGACGAATTGAATATCCTTATACCCAGTATCCGTAAAATAGGGTGCACAATCATTGCGTTTACCGGGAATAAAAATTCTACATTAGCCAGACATAGTGACATCATCATTGATGTGGCCGTAAAAAAGGAAGCATGCCCGTTGGGCTTTGTTCCCACAGCAAGCACCACCGCACTTCTTGCCATTGGCGACGCCCTTGCCGTGGTTCTGATAAACAAGAAACATTTCAATTCAAGTGACTTCAAAAAGATTCATCCCGGCGGCGCCCTCGGGCATCGGCTTTCAAGTAAAGTTAAAGATTTCATGCTAAGCGGCAAATCCATTCCCCGCGTTCCTGAAGGAACCTCCATGGAGAATGCGGTCAAGGAAATCAATCGGACTGGACTGGGAGCCACCCTTATCTTCAGATCCGACAACATCCTTGCCGGTATCATCACCGACGGCGATTTGAGGCGTCTGATTGCAAAAAGAAAATCTATTCACAAACTCACAGTTGAAGAAGTCATGACAAAAAAGCCCCGAACCCTGTCACCGGATTCTCTGGCATATGACGCCCTGAATATGATGGAAAAATACCAGATCACGGTCCTTCCAATAACGAATTCTGCGGGAAAGATTCGGGGAATCTTGCACCTGCACGACATATTAGGCAAGGGCGATTTCAAATTTAATGGTAATTAAATCAATATGTAAGGAAATATCATGAATTTCGATTATATTGACACAACAATAGCGACCCTTGGACATCCTAAAATAACATCACCGATCCGCAGACATGAAAAAGATTCCCTCGGCCGGAATTTTGTGAACGATAGGGACAGGATTCTCGTGGACGTCAATTTAAAGAGTATGATCAAATTGGCCGAAGAAGGAAAAGATTTTCCCGCTTTTGAGCTGGCAGGCCCAAGAAGTAAAATATACTTCGACCCGAGCAAGCTGCGGTGTGCACTGGTAACCTGCGGCGGGTTGTGCCCCGGTTTAAACGATATTATTCGGGCAATCGTTCTGGAGCTTTTCTACGGTTATGAGGTAAAAAATATCTATGGCCTAAGGTATGGTCTTCAGGGCTTTATCCCTAAATACGGGCACGACATCATGGAGCTTAAACCCGAAATCGTCGTTAATATACATGAGATGGGCGGTTCAATTTTAGGATCTTCACGGGGACCCCAGCCTTTAGATGAGATTATCGACAGCCTGGAACGGATGAACATCGGCATCCTTTTTATGATCGGAGGCGATGGCACACTCATGGCAGCTACAAAGATAGCGGATACCATATCCCAAAGAGGCCTGAAAATAAGCGTTGTCGGAATTCCAAAAACCATTGATAATGATATTTACATGGTATCCCGCTCTTTTGGTTTTCATACGGCGGTTGATGTTGCCACCCAGGCGATCAAGGGTGCGCATAACGAGTCAGAAGGATATCCCAACGGAATCGGCCTGATCAAACTGATGGGAAGACATTCGGGCTTCATCGCCGCGACAGCCACCCTGGCCCAACAGGATGTAAATTTTGTGCTCATACCGGAAGTAGACTTTGACCTTGAAGGATCGGGCGGCTTTCTTGCTTCCCTTGAAAAACGTCTTCATCACAGAGGACATGCCGTAATCGTAGTGGCTGAAGGCGCAGGTCAAAAGTTTTTTGACGCTCAAACAACGGAACGTGATAAATCCGGCAATATCAAGCTCCAGGACATCGGACTCTTCCTCAAAGATATCATATTGTCATATTTTAATCGCAAAAATATCGAGGTTTCTTTAAAATACATTGATCCCAGCTATATGATAAGAAGCCTGCCTGCGAATGCCAATGATAATTTCTTCTGCAACTTTTTGGGACGCGACGCGGTTCATGCAGGCATGGCGGGAAAAACAAAACTTCTCATCGGCCGCTGGAACAACCATTTCGTGCATCTTCCCCTAAGTGCCTCTGCCGGAAAACGCAAGCAAATCAATCCTAAAGGAAAGTTGTGGATGAGTGTTCTCGGAGCAACGGGTCAGGGATCGTTGAAAAACGACTAATCCTTGCTTTGTCAATGGATTTTCTTATGAGTTGCGTAGTTAGTGGCGCTTCAGTTCGACAAACTCCTTGCCTTTTATTTGAAGAAGGTATAACTTTTTTCGAGCCTCTCCGCCGTCATCAAATGAAGTAAGTCCGGTTACTCCATGGAAATCGTTAAGCGTTTTGAGCTTATTTTTTATGTCGCTTCTGAATTGAATGTCCGGACTGTTGACCGTCTGAAACAATATCATGGCCGAATCATATGTCACTGCTTCGATGAATTCCGGCTTTCGATGGAAAGTTTTGTTGAAATTTCTGACAAAATCCATAACCTCATCTGAAGCACTTTCGGCAAAAAAACCATCTGGTATAATTGCGTTCTGTGCATATTGTTGAGCCATCTCGATCAGACTGTCTGAATGCCACAAATTGGTTCCCAAGAGATATGTATCTGTAACATCATAAAAAGCCAGCTGTGGAATAATAAGCCCTGCTTTCGTGGGGGCATCGGGAATAAAAATGGCATCAAAATCGACTATGGCTTCCGGTGTTTTTTCTTTTTCCTCTGCAATATCTTCGTCGTATTCATGTGCATCTCCCAGTAATGTGTCTGTATCTTCGCCGATAGGGGCATCCTCGTTCTTTTCGTCATCGGCCTCTGGGTCATTGATTTTAAGATGTTCAGGCACCTCATAGTAAAGCCCCACCAGCTTTTTGATGGAATCAGAAAAATCTGTATTAGCCGAATTGTATGATTCCACGCCCACAACTTTACCTCCACAGACGATGACCTCATCCCAGAAAAGATTCATAAAGGTTTTACCATAATTTTCATTGGGATAAAGGATCGCAAAGCTATTAAGATTAAGGTCTTTAACAGCATAAGATACCAAGGCCTTAACTTGCGTAACAGGAGTAATAAAATTTCTGAAAACAAAGTTGCCTATTGAAGTTATATTATCTTTCTGTGTTAAAGTTATTACCGGTATCCCTTTATCCTGTGCTTCCCGAGCAACGGGTTCAGCCGTGATAACGGGACCAATAATAGCAGCAACATTTTCATAAAACAATTCTCTTACAGCCAGGACGGCCTTAGTAGGGTCAGACTCCGTATCTTTTATGATCACCTTGATATGAGAAGAACTGTTTTGGGAGCTGAATTTATTCAAAGCCAGTTCAACACCATTTAATGCTCTCTTGCCGTAAAATCTATAAGGCCCGCTCAGGGGAAGCAAACATCCTATGGTGTAACGGCTATAGCTAATATTTCGTTTAATTTCTACTTTCAATTTTTTTGCCTGTTGCACACTTTCATGAAACGGAAACTTTTCGATAAATTCCGATAGGATCTTTAAAGCTTCATAATATTTTTCTTCATTAATGCTGTTAATCCCCAGTTGGAAAATAAGATAACCTGCCGGGAACCTTTCTTCCAAGCGACTTAAAAGGAATACGATGTCTTCAGAACTAAGCTGCCGGACAGCATATTTAAGCTTTATTATAATGACCTTCTTTTCCTGATCCTGCGCTTTTGCATACGCCATGGTATAATAATTAACAGCATCTTTAGGAGAACCGAGTGCCACATAAGCATCACCTGTTAACACATATGTTCTGAGAATGTGGGCTCTGGAAACAGCATATTTTATAAAGTCGGCTGCCTGATCCACTACTTTTTTATATTCTCCCTGGTTGTAATAAGTGACCATTATTTCAATCCTGGCATCCGGAACAAAATAACTTTTCGGATATTCGGTGATGAGTCGGTTATAAACATTACGAGCGCTGTCATTGTTACCGAGAGCGGTATGGATAGCTCCTATTTTCATTAAAGCTGCATCGGCCATAGGCCTGTCAGAAAATCGGTCAAGGTACTCATTGTATAAAATCAGTGCGTTGTCATAGGATTTCTCATGAAACATTTTTTCAGCTCTGGAAAAAAGTTGAGCTGCGGGATCAAACTTTTCGTAGATTATCTTTGGCGCACATGACCATAAAAAGAGGGTTGCTATGATGACTACAATTTTGAAAATCAGCTTCATAAACTTATCTGAATCGTTTTAATAGTCTGGTGATTTGTAAAAAGTAAAGAATCCTGGCCCAAAGGACCAGGCTTTGGTTATCCCCAGAGGGGATT